>JAQVGR010000010.1 GCA_028696635.1 Candidatus Krumholzibacteriia bacterium
CGCTCATCGCGCACCTCCCGCCGCGCCGGTGGGATGGAAGTACTCGGAGAGGATCCTGCGGGCCATCGGCGCGGCCACGGCGCCGCCGTGCCCGGCGTGCTCGAGGACTATCGTCAGCGCGATCACGGGATCATCGGCGGGGGCGTACGCGACGAACAGCGCATGGTCCTCTCCGTGCGGGTTCTGCGCCGTCCCCGTCTTCCCGGCTACCGGGACCCCGCGCACGGCCGCGGCGCGCCCCGTCCCCGTCTCGCCGCCGACGACGTCGCGCATCGCCCGCCTGATGATCGAGAGGATGTCGGCGTCTATCTGGGGCACCCGCTGCGCCTCCTCCTCGAAGCGGTAGACGATCTGGCCGTCCGAATCCTCGATCCGGGAGACGATGTGCGGCCTGATCCGCCTGCCGCCGTTGGCGATCATGGCGGTCATCTGGCAGAGCTGGACGGGGGTGGCGAGCAGATCCCCCTGCCCGATCGAATAGTTGAGAAGATGTCCCTTCGTCCATCGGCGGCGGCCGAACCGGCGGTCATAGTACGCCTTGTCGGGCAGCAGCCCGCGCGCCTCGCTCGGAAGATCGACCCCCGTCGCCCTGCCGAACCCGAACAGCCGCCCCGCGTAGGCGAAATCGTCGGCCTCGAGCCGCTCGCCGAGCTGGTAGAAGTACACGTCGCACGAATGAATGATCCCCTCGAAGAGGTTCGAGGATCCATGCCCCTCGGGCCGCCAGCAGCGGAACCACCGGTTCCCGAACTGCCAGCCCCCGTAGCAGGGCCGCAGGCGATCGTACGGCTTCACCGCGCCGGTGCGCAGCGCCGCGTAGGCGACCACCATCTTGAAGGTCGACCCCGGGGGGTAGGTCGCCTGGACGGCCCGGTTGAAGAGGGGCTTTGCGGGATCCTCGTTGAGGGCCTGCCAGTCGCCGGCGCTGACCCCGCCGATGAATATGTTCGGGTCGTACGAGGGCCTGCTCACCGCGGCGAGGATCGACCCGTTGCGCGGATCCATGGCGACGACGCATCCCCGTTCCCTCTCGAACGCCGCCTCGACGGTCCTCTGGAGGCTGATGTCCAGCGTCAGGAAGAGGTCGTGTCCCGGCACGGGCGGGCGCGACTCGACGAATCCTTCGAGCTCCTGCCCCTCGAAGGATCCTCCGAGCTCGCCGATCCTCGTTCCCTCGGCGCTGATCTCGACGATCCGCACTCCGTCGACTCCGCGCAGCCAGTCCTGGTACGCGAATTCGATCCCCGTGCGCCCCGTGATGTCGCCGCGGCGGAACCGCTCCGCGCCGCCGAGCTCCGCGTCGGTGACCTCTCCGGTGTATCCGAGCAGATGCGCGGCAAGCGTGCTGTCGGGGTATTGCCGACGGTGCTTCATCACGAGCCTGAAGAAGGGGAACAGGCCGCGGTTCTCCATCAGCACCGAGATCTGCCCCTTCTGGGCGGCCGACACCACGGTCATCTCGCGGCCGTCCGGATATCTCGCGCGCCATTCCTCGAGCGCGGCCGACAGCCGCTGCTCGTCGACGCCGAGCAGCCGGCAGGCGAGAGAAAACCTGCTGGGCTGCCTGACGACCGCGTTCGGCATGACGCTGATCTCGTAGACGGGGATGTTGACGACGAGCTTCGTGCCGTCGGAGGCCCGGATCAGGCCGCGCGGAGCGGACACGTCCTCCTTCTGGATCCTGTTCGAGAGCGCCAGGCGCCGGTAATGGCCGTGCCGGAAGACCTGGATATGGAAGAGCCATGCAGCGATGACCGCCGCCGCCCCGACGAGGATCGTCAGCAGCACCGTGCGGCGGCGCTCGAGCAGTCGTTCGGACTGGAAATCAATAGCGGCCACCGGGCCTGACCACCCTTCCCGGAAGTAACCTCACGACCTGGATGACCACGACGGCGAGAACGGCCGTATAGATCCCCGACAGCAGCGACGAGCGCAGGAACGTCGTGACGACGTCCGCCGCGTCGAACGACCGGCTGATGTTCAGCACGATCACGTCGTTCGCCAGCGCCGCGGCGAAGACGAGCAGCCCCCTGAACAACGGATTGTCGGGGAGATAATCCCCTCCGAACCGGGCGATCCCGTACCCGACGACGGATTTCGCCAGCGCGTTCATGCCCAGCAGCTCGGCGTTCCCCAGATCCTGGAGAAATCCGAGCAGAAATCCGGCGACGACTCCGATGACCGGGCCTCGGTCTATCACGAGCACGGCGAGCAGGACGAGCACGAGATCGGGAACGGCCCCGATGACGGCGAGCCGGTGGGCGACGGTGACCTGCAGGACGAACACGACGAGGGCGGCGAGCACGATGCGCAGGATGAACCTCATTCGCCGCTCCCCCCGCGGGCCGGACCCGAGGCGCCGCTCCTGTCGAGCTCCTGCAGCTCGAGCCAGATCTCGCCGCTTTCCCATTCGCGTCCGCCGGTGATGATGAACACCTCTTCGAGCCGGTTCAGATCGGTCATGCTGACCACCCCGATCCGCCGGGAGAGCTCCGTCTTGTCCGCCGTGACCTGGAAGACGGTCCCGACGGGAAATCCCTTCGGGAAGACCCGGCCGAGCCCCGAGGTGACGAGGGTGTCCCCCGGATGGATATCCTCCTCGCGTCCGACGAAGTCGAGGCGGAAGAGGTTGCCCCGCTCCCAGCCCAGCACGCCGACGACCCGGCTCCGCTTGACGAGACAGCTCACCTGCACCGACTTGTTGTTGAGCAGGAGCGCGCGGGAGGAGGACGGGAAAACCTGCGTCACCCGTCCGACCAGCCCGCGGTACCCGACCACCGGCATCCCCGGGCGCACCCCGGCGTCGGCGCCCCGGTCGAGGGTGATCGAGCTGTGATAGCGGCTCGAGGAGCGCGCGATGACCTCGCACGGCAGGAACTCCCAGAAACCGTCGCGGCGGAACCCGAGGAGCTCGCGCAGGCGGTTGCGCTCCTCGCGGAACTGCAGCAGCAGCTCCTTCTCGTGGTTGAGCGAGACGACGAGGCGGCGCAGGCGCCGGTTCTCCTCGCGCAGCTCTTCGAGGCTGCCTATGTAGCGCCCGGCCTGATCGACCGGATAGAGCAGGTACGAGCTGATCACACGGCCGGCGGCGACCGTGCTGTCGTCGGGCCGCGTCAGCAGGACGACGGAGATGATCACCGCCACGGCGAGGACCGTCTTCTCGATGTGGCGTTCGAAGAGGAACGAAACGATCTGCATGCCTACAGGCGGGAACTCTTCATGATGATCGACTCGTACTGATGAAGGTTCCCGATGATCTTGCCGGTGCCGAGCACCACGCAGGTGAGGGGATCCTCGACCACGTTGATCGGGAGATTGGTCTCCTCCTTGATCAGCACGTCGATGCCCTTGAGCAGCGACCCGCCGCCGGTCATCACGATCCCCCGGTCGACGATGTCCGCCGCCAGCTCGGGAGGAGTCTGTTCGAGCGCGGTCTTGAGGGCGGCCACGATCTGGCTCATCGGCTCGGAGAGAGCCTCGCGGATCTCGACGCTCGAGATGCGCAGGGTCTTCGGGATCCCCGAGACGAGGTCCCGTCCCTTGATCTCCATCTCCTCCTCCTGCCCGAGATTGGTCGCCGAGCCGATCACCTTCTTGACGTTCTCGGCGGTCTGGTCTCCGATGAGCAGGTTGTACGCCTTCTTGATGTGCTGGACGATCACGTCGTCCATCTTGTCCCCGCCGACGCGCACCGACATGTCGGTCACGATCCCGTTGAGCGCGATCACGGCGATCTCCGTCGTGCCGCCCCCGATGTCGATGACCATGTTCCCCGACGGTTTGTCGACGGGCAGCCCCACGCCGATCGCCGCCGCGATCGGTTCGGCGACGAGATAGACCTCCCGCGCCCCGGCGTTCTGGGCCGAGTCGATGACGGCGCGGCGCTCGACCTCTGTGATCCCCGACGGAACGCTGATGACGATCCGCGGCCTGATGAAGAACTTCTTCTTCTGCGATTTCTTGATGAACTCCCGGAGCATCACCTCGGTGATCTCGAAGTCCGCGATGACGCCGCCCTTCATCGGGCGCACGGCGACGATATGATCGGGGGTCTTTCCGAGCATCGCCTTCGCCTCGACCCCGACCGCGTACACCTTCTTCGTCTTCTGATCGACGGCGACGACGGAGGGTTCGTTGAGGACGATGCCGGCCCCCTTGAGATAGACGAGCGTATTGGCGGTGCCGAGATCTATCGCGATATCGTTCGTGAAATATGTCGAGATCCGTTCGAACACGCTTTCATCCTCCCGCTTACGGGGTCACCAGCCCTCGCTCCCGCATGCTGACGAACTCCTCTCCCCCGATGATGATGTGATCGACCAGGTCGATCCCCATCAGCTCGCCGCACCGGGCGAAACGGAGGGTGAGATCGGTATCCTCGCGGCTCGGCTCGGGGTTGCCGGTCGGGTGGTTGTGCACCACGATGATCCCGGCCGCGCTCGCCGCGACGGCGGCCTTGAATATCTCGCGCGGATGGACCAGAGCGGCGTTGAGCGAACCGACGGCGACCGTGACGATCTTGAGGATGCCGTTCTTCGTGTTGAGCAGGATCGCCTTGAAGTGCTCCCGGTCGAGCCCCATCATGTCGGGGATCATCAGGCCGGCAACATCCTCCGGGCACCTCACCTTTCTGATCATCCGCTCGCGTTCCGCCACGATGCGCCGCCGTCCGAGCTCGAACGACGCCTGCAGCCGGAGCGCTCCCGCGCGGCCGATACCCGGCCGGCGCACCAGCTCCTCGACTCCCGCCGCGGCGATCCCCTCGAGCCCGCCGCAGCTTTCGAGCAGCTCCCCGGCTATCGCCAGCCCCGGCCGCACCGCCGACTGGCCGATCACCAGCGCGAGAAGCTCCGCGTCGGAAAGCCGCCCGAGACCTCTGAGCCGGCCCTTCGACCGCACCGTCTCCAGAGACGGCCCCGCTGCGTCCTGCATCCTCACCGCTCCGCACCATCCCGGCCGAACGCTAACAGAAGGCCGGTGGTTGTTCAAGATATTTCACCGCCGCGCCCCCTCCCCTGCCCCGCCGCCCGGGCCCCGGACTCCGCCGCCGACCACCGCAGGCGCTCGATCTCGCTTCTGGCGTAATCCGCCCAGCAATCATCCGGAAACCGCTCCACGAGGAGCCCGTAGCACTCCAGGGCCTTCTCCGGCCTGTCGAGGCGGCGCTCGAGCAGGCTGGCCGCCCTCAGAAGCACGAACGGCGTCTCGGTCGACTCCGGGTACCGGGCGGCGAAGTTCCGGTACGCGTCGAGCGACGCCCGGTACTTCATCGACCTCTCGAGCCCGCAAGCCATGTCAATCTGGGCCCTCTCGGCGAGCGAGAACCCGGGGACAGCACGCATCGCCTCGGCCATCGCATCTTCGGCCTCCCCGCGCCTCCCGTCCCCCAGGAGCAGCGTGACCGCGGATGCGAACTGCGCGCTCGCGGCGCTGCGGTGGCCGGTGCTGAGAAAGGCGCGGGCGGCCAGCAAGCGCCCGAACCAGTCGCCGGGCCGCAGCTCGAGGTAGTCGAGGACCAGGGCCTGGGCGGCGAAGAAATCGGCGCCGGAGACGGCGCGCCTCGCCCCTGCGAGGAGCCGCTCGGCCCGGGCCCGGGGAGCGGCCCCGAAGATCACGGCGAGCAGGGCGCCGGCGGCGAACCCGCCGACATGGACGCTGTACGCCACCCCCACACCCGACGAGCCGAACTGTATGAGGGCGAAGACCCCCTGGTAGATGAACCAGCAGGCCACGCCGACCAGGGCGGGGACGTACTGCGTGCCGGCCCTGTTGACCCCCTGCAGCGGCATGAAGACCCAGTAGGCGACCGAGATGCGCGCGTAGTAGAACCGCACGAGGAAGGCGCCGAGCAGTCCCGAGGTCGCTCCGGAAGCGCCGATGACGCCGTAATCGAGGTATGCCGGGTCGAACAGGCTCGAGAGAAGCACGTGCGTCCAGGCCCCCGCCATCGCCGACAGGGCGAAGACGGCGAAGAACCGCGCCGGGCCGAAGCGGTCCTCGAGGGCCCGCCCGAAGACGACGAGGTAAACGAGGTTTCCGATCAGGTGCCACCAGCTCACGTGAAGAAAGGCATGGCTCAGCGAGGTCGCCAGCATCGGATCGGAGGGGAAGAATATGAGGTTCGCCAAGTTCCAGGCGCCACGAGCAGGAGCGTAATGCGATAATATAAAGAGAGTTACGCACATCCCGGCAAGGAACCAGGTGATTGTCGGCGCGCGGCGCCGCCTCACGTCGAGCCCCGTGGGGACATAGTAGAAGAAATACACCTCGGGCACCTTTCGCGCGCGTTTCGCCGTTTTTCATGCAAGGACCGGACCAGCGGGGAGGTGCTGATGCCGGGTATCGCCGCCGTGCGCAAGACCCGGACAAAAAAAGGCGGGGGGCCTGAAGGCCCCCCGCCGCAGAAGCTCAGCGCTTCCGAGCGCCCGACCTAGAAGTGGTAGGTGGCGCTGATCATGCCGATCGGGGCGCCGGAGTCGTAGCCGTTGTACGGCTGGAACCCGGTCAGCCAGTACCCCATCGAGAAGGGGACTTCCTTGTTGACCATCGCGTCGATGTCGAAGTCGCCCACGTGGAGGCCGACGCCGAGGAACCAGTTGAAGGGAGCGGACGTCGATTTGTACTCGATCGAACCGTCTTCCCCTTCGATGTCGCCCTCGTACTCCTCGGTCCACTTCACGAAGACCTTGTCGCAGCCGGCGCGGAAGGTCAGCCAGTCCCTGACGTCGCTCTCGAACCCGAACGCCATCCCCGGGAACAGGGTGGCCTTCAGCGACGACTCGCCCGCCTCGGCGCCGCACTCGGACGGCTCGGCCTTGGCCATGCCGTACGGCTCGACGGCGAGGATCAGCATCGTCTCGTCGTTGACCTGGATGTTGGCGCCGAGCCCGAGGTCGAAGTGGAACCCCTTGAAGCCCCAGCAGTCGAAGTCGCCGTAGTACTCATCGTTCGACGACTTGACGCTGAAGTCGCCCATCCGGTAGTTGACGTAGGGGACCCAGGTGATCATGTCGGTCCACTCGTAGAAGAGGCGGCCGCGGAACCCCATCATGCTGTTGGCGTCCTCGGTGATCTCGTTCTCCGCGTCGACGTCTTCCGGCTCGAGGTACGTCCAGTTGACCATCGTGTAGTCGAAGGCCACATCGGCGTACATCGCCTCGCCGATATCGAAGCGCACGCCCAGACCGAGGGTCGTGTAGGCCTCGTGCATCTCGCCTTCGATATCTTCGTCGCCCCATGTCCCTTCAACGTACTCGCCGTTGTCGGCGCGGTTGAAGTACAGGCCGAACGCGATGCCGTCCATCTGGTAGCCCCACATCACGTTCCACTTGTTGTAGACCCACTCGTCGAACTGGACGGTGTTGTAGTCGTAGGGACCCCATGTCTCGTGCCCGAACAGCGGGCCGAGGGTCGTCTCTTCCCACCACAGGCCGAGGACGCCGTACTTGTTCTCCTCGCCGAGCCCGTAGGTGAGGCCGAACTTCGCGTAGATGTAGTCGTTGTACCAGCCGGTGTCGTCTCCGTAGATGTAGACGTCCTCGTAGCCGGCGGTGATCGTCACCAGGTTGGCGTACGAGGGCAGGGTGGCGTACCAGGTCCATACGTTCGCGTCGTCCTCGATGTACGGCGCGATCATGTGGCCGAGGGTCCTGATGCGCGTCTCGGATGCGAACGCCGGCATGGCGATCGCGACGATCATCAGAGCCAGTATAACCTTCTTCATTGTGACCTCCTGTCCGGGAATCATCCCCGGGGGATGAACTTCCAGGAACCTCATTCTATGTAACCGTGTGTCTCCACTCGGATAAGTTCCCAGTTTGCTGCTTCATCTGTCGCCTCATAGACGACTCTCGGTCATCGGCTGCCGCACCCCCTTCCCTCGGTTCAGGCCCGCAGACTCGGGTTCCTGCGGCCATGCCCGCAGTCCCGCTGTCACGTGGATCCAGGCTCTTGGATGGCTGCATCTATTACTCGGGCAAACCCCCTTTCAGAACCGGCGAACACACCCCTGCCAGATATTTGGGCGAACGCTACGGTATGATGGAAAAACCTGTCAACAGTTTTTTTGGATTTTTTTCCGGCCAACTCGAAGCCCTCCCGTCAGCTGCGCCGACGGGGCGCGGCCCGTCACGGTCGGAGCAGATCGCGGGCGAAGAGCAGCGACCGGCCGAGACGCTCCTCGTACAGTCCGTCGCCGGCGATCAGCGAGTTCACCCTCACATCCCCGTACGCGTGGACGAACCGGCCCCCGCCGAGGGAGACGGCCACGTGCGTGATCCGCCCCCCCTCTCCGAAGAACAGCAGGGTCCCCGGATCGATCGCTTCCCGCGAGCCGATCGGCGCGTCCTGCCCCGTCGCCGCCTGCTGGTCGGAGTCGCGCGGGACCGCGATCCCCTCCATGGCGAAGACCCGCTTGACGAGCCCCGAGCAGTCGAACCCCTTTCCCGACGTCCCGCCCCAGACATACGTGATCCCGAGAAACCGCTGCGCCCGTGAGGTGATTCGCCCTCCGTCGGGGCAGGCGCCGGTCCGGGCCGGCTCGATGGCGGCCGGGTCGAGGTACCCCCTTCGCCCGCCGGGAATCTCGACGAGGACCAGACCCGACTCTTCCCCCCGGACGGCGACCGGCGAGCCGGCCGTGATGTCGCTGACCGGAAGAGAGCCGGCGGCCGGCTCGGAGAGGACATAGGCGATCGGGGAGGAGACGATATGCCCCGCCTCGGAGCGGAACCGGTCGACCGCCGCCCGGTCGACCGGCTGCACGTACCAGGATCTCACCCAGCCGTGGTACCCGTCCTCGAGCATGACGAGGTGCCACTCCCCCCGACGGTCGAGCGACGACATCGTCTCCCCCATGATCGCCTGGGTGAGAAGCTCGGTCGCATGCTCGGCCCCGCGCCGGATATCCGCCACGCTCGCCGTCGTCCAGAGCATGTCGCCTCGTTCCTCCCCGGCGAGTATCAGCCTGATCCCGTCCCCATCGGCCTCCGCTCGTTCCGGCCCGGTCGCGAGACCGAGCCCGCTCGCGACCGCCTCGAACACCTCCCGCCGGCTCAGACGCACCTCCAGCGCGCCGTCAGCCCCCACCGAGATCTTCGACCACGAGGTCCGCCAGTCGAAGGCGCGCTCCCGCTCGGCGCCGTCTATCATCTTCCGGATCGTTTCGACGTCAGGTCTCATCGCACGCCTCCCGCGCGCGCCGGCGCCGCCCCGTCTCCCGCGACCCGTCCCGCGCGGCGCCGGGCGAGCGGCGAGCGGGGGTCGAGCGCGTCGCGCAGCCCGTCGCCGACGAGGTTGAAGGCGAGGATCGTCGCCGTCAGCACGAGGCCGGGGAAGAGGGTGAGCCACGGCGCGGTGCGCATGAACGGTATCCCCGCCGCGATCATCCCCCCCCAGCTCGGCGCGGGGGGCTGAACCCCGAGCCCGAGAAAGCTCAGGCTCGCCTCGGCCATGATCGTCATGCCGAGCCCGAGGGTGAAGACGACGATCAGCGGCGAGAGGCACTGGGGGAGGATATACCTCGCGATCAGCCGCAGGTGACCCGCTCCGGCCGCGCGCGCCGCCTGGACGTACTCCCGCTCCCGCACGGCGAGGATCTGGCCCCGCACGAGGCGGGCCATCGCCGCCCATCCGACCGCGCCGAGCGCGGCGCACAGGGCCCAGAGCCCCGGCGTGACCACCGCCATGATCGCGATAAGCAGCAGCAGAGTCGGAAAGGCGAAGGTGACGTCGGCCAGTCGCATCACCAGCGCGTCGGTCCGTCCTCCGAAGTACCCCGCCGCCGTGCCGGCGGCCAGGCCGAGCAGGAGCGCGATCGACCGGGCGACCAGGCCGACGGCGAGCGACACCCTTCCCCCGTGCAGCACCCGCGCGAGGACGTCGCGGCCGAAGGCGTCGGTGCCGAAGAGGTGCGCCCCCGACGGGGGCTGCAGGGAGCGGGAGAGGTCCATCTCGAGCGGCCCGTGCGGCAGGACCGCGCCGGCCAGGAGCACGGCGGCGGCTATGACGGCCAGCCCGGCGAGACCCGCAGCGGTCCCCGGGCCTGCGGCGCGCGCCCTCATCCGCCCCCTCCCGCGCTCCGGATCCTCGGATCGATGATCCCGTAACTTATATCGACCGCCAGATTCACGATGACGAAGAGTGCCGCCGTGAAGAGGACGGCTCCCTGGATCACGGGAAAGTCACGGCGGAGGATCGACTGCACGATCAGCCGGCCGAGCCCCGGCCAGCCGAAGATCGACTCGGTCAGGACCGATCCCCCGAGGTAACTCCCGAAATCGGTGCCGACGATCGTCACGACCGGGATCAGGGCGTTGCGAAGCACGTGCTTGCCGAGGACGGTCCCGTCGCCGAGCCCCTTCGCCCGCGCCGTCCTGACGAAATCCTCCCCCGCCGCGTCGAGGAACCCCGACCTCGTCACGCGGGCGATCGAGGCCATCGAGGCGAAGGAGAGCGTCACCGCCGGCAGTATCAGGTACCGCAGCGATCCGCCGCCGTACCCCGACGGGGGGAGCAGGCCGAGCCGGAGGGCGAAGAGATGGATCAGCAGCAGCCCGAGCCAGAAGACGGGGATCGAGACCCCCACGAGCGTGATCCCCATCAGCAGGCGGCCGGTCCACGGATGCCTGCCCCGGGAGGCGAGCCCGCCGGCGAGCACCCCGAAGACGACGGCGATCAGCATCGCCGATCCGGCGAGCAGGGCGGTGCGCGGGAACCGTTCCGCTATGCTCTCGGCGACCGGCCGGCCGGTCACGAACGAGCGGCCGAGATCGAGGCGGGCGACCCTGCCGAGATAGTCCAGGTACCGCACGGCGAGGGGCTTGTCCAGCCCGAGCTCGGTGCGCAGGCGCGCGAGCGTCGCCTCGTCGTACCGCTCGCCGACCAGGGCGAGGACCGGATCGCCGGGGAGCACCTGCATCACGAGAAATGTCACCGTGACCACGCCGAAGAGGATCGGCGCGATAGTGAGGATCCGTCTGGCGACAAACCGGATCATCGTCCCCCGCCGTCCGCCCGCCGGCTCACCGCAGCTCCGCCTCGGTGAACCGCTGGCCGTTGAATATCACCGGCATCCGGTACCCCGCCAGGCGGCTCGAGACGACCTGATGCCTGACGGGGAACCAGAGAAAGATCCACGGCGCGTCGCCGGTCACGATCTCCTCGGCCTCCCGGTAGAGGAGCCACCGCCGGTCGGGATCGGACAGGGCCGCGGCCGCGTCGAGGAGCGAGTCGACGCGGCGATCGGCGTACCGGCTGCGGTTCCCGCCGCCGCCCCGGTTCGAGGAATGGAAGAGCGGAACGAGGAAGTTCTCCGGATCGGGGTAATCGGCGAACCAGTCGAGGTAGAAGGCGTCCGGCGTCCCGCGGTCGACCGCCTCCTTGAAGGCGCTCCACTCGCGGGTGACGATCCGCGCCTCGACCCCGACCGCTCCGAGGTACCCCTGCACCGCCTCGAGGACCCTCCCCGCCTCGGGGTTCTCCCGCTGCCAGATCTCCATCGCGAACCCCTCCGGATACCCCGCCTCGGCGAGCAGGGCCGCCGCGGCTGCGGGATCGAACCGGTACGGACGGGGCGGCGGCGGGCCGCGCCTGAGCGGCGGCGGCACCACGCCGTCGGCCCTGCGCGCCGCGCCGAAGAGGACGTGTTCGATGATCGCGTCGACATCAACCGCCATGTTGAGCGCCCGGCGGACGCGCCGGTCGTCGAGCGGCGCCTTTTCCGTGTTGAGCCCGATGTAGCCGACACGCAGCTCGAGCCCGCTGAGGAGCTCCGGGCCCGCCGACCGCCACAGACCGATCTCGGCGACCGGCACCTCGAGCAGGTCGAGGTTCCCCACCTCGAACTCGGCGATACGGGTCATCGGCTCGGGTATCACGCGCATGAGGATCCGCTCGAGACGGGGCGGCCGCTCGGCGAAGGGATTCCGTTCGAGGACGATCTCGTCCCCCGCCGCCCACGAGGCGAGACGCCACGGGCCGCTGCCGACGGGAGCGCGCCCGTATCCGCGCCCGAGCGAGTCGGCGATCCCGGCGGGCACGATCCCCGCCGCCGGCATGGCGAGCAGGCTGGGCAGGTGCGAGGCGGGCCTCTCGAGACGTATGATCAGCGTCGTGTCGTCGGCCGCCTCGATCCCGTCCCGCATCGGGGCCTTCCCCGCGTGGAACGACGCCGCCCCGCGGACCGGCTCGAGCACCCACCAGCGCGGGGAGGCGGTCGACGGATCGAGGAGCCGCATCAGGGAGCGCGCCGCGCCGCGGGCCGTCACCGGGGTCCCGTCGCTGAATCGGGCCCCGCCGATGATGAAGACGTATTCGAGGCCGTCGTCCGAGACGGTCCATCGAGAGGCGATCTGGCCGGCGAGCGTGCCGTCCGGCTCGAAGGCGACGAGCGTGCCGTGGATCAGCGACGAGACGAGCCCCGACGAGTAATCGACGGCGAACGCGGGGTCGAGGGTCGACGGTTCGGTCTCGAGCGCGAGGCGCAGCGCGTCGGGCTCCCGCTCCCCCCCGCACCCCGCCGAGGCCAGCGCGGCGAGGAGGGAGGCGCCCAGGATCAGGGGTGTCCCGTTCATCGATCGCTCAGATGCTCCTTGTCGTCATCAGGGTGTATCGCCCCGTTCCCATCGGATCCTCGAAGATGAAGGCGATCCCCCGCGAGTAGTAGTACCAGATCTTCAGCCTGGCTCCGAGCGTCGTCCCGTCGCGATCGATCTCCTCGTCGGGCGGGCCGTACCGTATATATATCCGCCCCCGGTCGGTCTTCCATCCCGGCCCGGACCCGCCGAACCGCTCGAGCGCGGAGGCGAGGCGGTCGAGGAACTCCTCGTACCCCTCGTTGAACGCCTCCGCAGGAGCCGGGTCGCGCCGCCTCCAGAAGCCGTCCCACTCCTCCAACCGTCGATCGGGGGGGGCGTCGCGCAGGGGCTGGAGCTCGCGGTCCTCTGCGATGTACGAGAGCAGATCGAGGGTCTCCTCGAAACGCGAGCCGAACGTCGCCCGGGACAGCAGGACGGCGAACGAGCCGCTCGTGACAGCCTTCCTCGTCGAGTGCGGTATCCCGGCGGCCGCCTGGACCTCGTACCGGCCCATCGCCAGGTCGTCGACGTTCATGTCGAGGCAGACGATCGCCCTCCCCTCGGCGCCCGTATCGACCATGCGGCGCAGGTAGCGGACCATCTGCCGGTCCCCCGAGGAGACCTTCAGCGAGAGCTCGACCAGGGAGGATGTCCGCTCCGCGGCCGGGGTGAGGATCGCGAGGCCGATCCGCAGCCACCCTCCGGGATCGGCGAAGGCGCCGCCGGCCAGCGCCGCGAATCCGTCGGGCACGACCCCCTGGCAGAGGGAGAAGACCGTCTCCCCCTCGGGAGGCCGCCCCTCGCGCCGCAGGGGGCCGGGGATCGAGAACGCCGGCTGCGTTATCTCGAACACCCCCTCCTCCCTGCCGAAGACCTGGACCTTCACCTCGCGCTCGTACCGCAGCGAGGTCCCGATGACCTCGATCGCCACCTTCGCCGTGTAGTTTCCCGGATCGACGGGGATCGTCGAGCGCAGGTTCGAGACGAGGCGGGGGGAGCGGGTCATCTCGTACTCGACCACCGCGACGGTCTCCTCCTCCACCTCGCCGCTCACCCGCCGGCCGTCGCCTCCGCGCAGGTCGATGAAGATCCGGTAGCGGGCCTCGAACCCCGCCGGTGTGCGGAAGAAGACGAGGCGGCGGTGGCTGATGGAGGTCGAGAGCACGAGGAGCGCGTTCCCCTCCGCGTCGATGCTCTGCCCCGCCGAGAGCTCGAACCCCCTGCTCGCCGCACCCGTCATCTGCTGCCCCCGCACGGGGAGCGCCGCCGCGGCCGCGGCCGTCAGGGAGACAAGGACACACTGTGCGCGGCGCATCGGAAACCTCCGCGGCGAGTATAAACCGGACCGCCGCCGCGCACAATGGCTAAGAGCGCGCACCGCGGCCGGCGAAGGTCCTATTCGTAATGGAGAGCCTTGATGGGATCCATCCGCGCCGCGCGGTCCGCCGGGGCGTTCGAGAGCGGATCGCGCCCGGCCCGGCTCCGTCAGTGTCCCGTGCGCGTGTCCGATTCTATCCGTCCGTCGAGCAGGCGCACGATCCGGTGCGTGTGCGCGGCGATGTGCTCCTCGTGCGTGACCATGACGATCGTGTTGCCCGCCTCGTGGATCCGCTCGAAGATCTGCATGATCTCCTCGCCGGTCCGGCTGTCGAGGTTCCCGGTCGGCTCGTCGGCGAGTATGATCGAGGGACGGTTCACCAGGGCCCTCGCTATCGCCACCCGCTGCCGCTGACCGCCGGAAAGCTCGTTGGGCCTGTGCCTGGCGCGTTCGGCCAGCCCGACGGCCTCGAGC
>JAQVGR010000304.1 GCA_028696635.1 Candidatus Krumholzibacteriia bacterium
GCCCGCCGCCTGATCGACGCCGAGCTCGAGAAGCTGGAGATTCCGGCCGGCGTGACGGTGCGGTACGGCGGGATGGCCGAGATCCAGGACGAGTCGTTCGCCTCGATCCGGACGGCGATGATCCTCGCGATCGTGCTCGTCTACATCGTCATGGCGGGGATCCTCGAGTCGTTCGTCCATCCCGTCACGGTGATGCTCACCCTGCCGCTCGGGCTGATCGGGGCCTCGTTCGGCCTCTTCTTCTCCGGGGAGCGGATCAATATCTTCTCGCTGATGGCGATGGTGATGCTCGTGGGGATCGTGGTGAACAACGCGATCCTGCTGCTCGACTACACGCGGCAGCTGCGGGGCCGGGGGATGGGGATCAGGGAGGCGCTGCTCGAGGCCTGCCCGACGAGGCTGCGGCCGATCATCATGGCGAACCTCGCCATCGCGGTGGGGATGATCCCGCAGGCGCTCGGTGGGGCGGGGGCCGAGTACCGCGCGCCGATGGCCGTCGTGCAGATCGGCGGGGTGCTGATGTCGGCTCTGTTCACCCTCTTCGTGATCCCCGTCGCGTACACGATCATGGACCGGCTGACCCCCGCCGGCCGGCGCGAGCGCAAGGAGAGGGCCCTGACGGGGGAATAAGGGGGAAACACGGGGAGCGACAGGGAATCGGTTTCAGGGGCGGCCGGTGCGGCCGCCCCTCCATAACAGATTTATTTTCATGTTATTAACGCAACTGCGGAAGGATTTCTGCCGCCGCCTGCATCCGGGGGCTCTCCTCGAAGTGTCGGGAGGCCGGCGGCGGCCTCCCGCAGGGTAAGAAGTTGCTCGGTAAAGTCCTTATCCATTTTTCGTGGTTGACGCGGGGTGCGCCGGTATGATACAATTCACATTGTCGAGTAAGTTAATGGTAACTCCAACACTGTGGCGGAAGGAGGAGTGCAACCCCCGATTCATCTCTCTACCTTAAAGGTCCCGAACCTTTCAGGAGGTTTAGGAGGTTAACACGATGTTCAAAGGAAAAGTCCTGCTTTTCTCTTTGGTGCTGGTTTTCGCAACCTCCCTGTACGCTGGTGACGTAGACGAGTGCGAGAGCAATGCCGGCACGAGCTGTGCTCTGCGGGTTTCGATCTGCCCCGCCGGTGATTTCGAGTACATCCGCAACGGCTGTATGGGCGACGCGGATTACATCTGGGTCCAGATAGAGGATGCGCTCGGCGCCGGTATCGCCGGGATCCCCTGGACGGATTACTGGATGAACGCGTGCCTTCCGGCCCAGGAGCTCTGCCTCTGCGCGAGCCCGATCGCCGCTGACTCGCTCACCAACGAGCTGGGACAGACCACCTTCTCCGGCCGTATCGCCGGCGGTGGCTGCGTCCTGACCGGCGGGCTCTACGTTGCGTGCCAGGGCAAGGTGCTGCTCGAGCAGCCCGAGTGCGTCGCGAACATCTGCATCGACATGGTAGTCGTCAGCCCGGACATCAACGCGACATGCAAGGTCGACCTGTCCGATCTCTCCTTCTTCGGCGAGTCGTACAACAAGAACCTTGGCGATCCGGACTTCAATCCGTGCTGCGATTACAACGACGACAGCAAGTGCGACCTCAGCGACTTCTCGTTCCTGGGCGAGCACTATCTGCACGAGTGCTTCTAAATTCGTCTGTTGTTAATCTGGCGACCCCGAAGGATGTGACATCTTTAGGGCTGCAATGAAAGGGAGTTGGATTATGAAGAGAGTACTGCTGACAGCTGCTGTTGCTCTTCTAATCCCCAGCCTGCTTGGCGCCTGGACCCCGACCTTGGGCGTGTACCTGGACGGAAGACTGACATACACCCCCGCGGGTCCTTACACCATGTTCAAGGCGCATCTGGCTATCGTCCAGAGCGAGTACTACGTGACGGGAGTCGAGTACAGTCTCGTAACCCCGAATGATCCGACGCATTTGCAGTTCGGCATCATCGGCTACGAGTACTCCCCGAACTATGCGCTTCATCTGGGCGATCCGTGGATCGGTCATGCGATCACGTTCTGGCCGCCCCTGACCGGGTATCCCGAGGGCTACGACGTCATGGTCACCTACCTGTGCATGACATTCGTGCCCTGCGCCGAGATGTGGGATTACCCGATCGTCGTTTCTCCGGATCCGACGACCGGGCAGCTGCGCGGCACATACGCGCCCGACAACAACTTCTTCTCCATCGTCGGTCTGTCGTCGTATCTGTGCATCGACGCGATCGCCGTCGAGGAGGAGAGCTGGGGCGCGATCAAATCGATGTACCGGTAGGGAAGATAATCGCAGGTTTACGGCTGGATGAGAGACGCTCATCCAGCCGGGGGCAGCGGTGAAGGGAGGTGGTGAGTAGCGACAGTGTTCGATTGGAACTGCTCAGCACCGTTCATCTTCCTGGTACCCAGACAACGGGCTGATAGAACTGATACAAACGGTTACTACAGCAGGAGTGAGGCACAATGAAGAAGGTTCTACTGACAATCGCAGCGATCGCTCTCTTGGCTGCTCCGGCCACTGCGCAGAAGTTCAGTCTGTGGACCGACGCCACCCAGTCGGCCTGCGACGTGACTCTGGCCGCGCCGTACACGCCGTTCCACGTGGTCGTTTTCCTGGAACCGGGTATCGCCGGCGCCTTCGCGGTCGAGTACAAGCTCGCCACCCCGGAAGGCCACTTCTCGCCCGGCGGAAACGTCATCGCCCCGTTCGTGTCGGGAGCGACGATCGGCAACTGGTTCGGCGCGCCCGGCATCAGCGCTCCGTTCACGAGCTGCCAGACCGAGCTGGTCTGGATCATCAACCTCAACATGATGGCTCCGAACACGACGGCCGGGTACTACACGATGGAGCTCAACGACAACTCGCTCTTCATGGGCGTCGCGATCTGCCCGGGGACGCGTCCCCTGGTCGACGGCACCGCGTTGAACCACTTCGGCTTCAACACCGGGTGCATCATCGGCACCGAGGAGAGCAGCTGGGGCGCGATAAAGAGCATGTTCTAGTTCACCGCTTCAGTTTTTCTGTTTGCTAAAACGGAGGGGAAACCGATCGAGGTTTCCCCTCCGTCTTCTGAATCGCAGCATCGGGTTTGCAGGTTTTCTCGCCACTTCCGCTAGGAGGATCGAAATGAGGAAAGTGCTTCTGCTCGCGGCGGCCGTCGCATTCCTGGCCGCCCCCGCGTCCGCCCAGAAACTGAGCCTCTGGACCGACACCAGCATGTCCAACTGCCAGGTCAGCCTCGCCGGGCCGTACACGGCGTTCCACGTGGTCGTCTTCCTGGAACCGGGGATCGACGGCGCCTTCGCGG
>JAQVGR010000305.1 GCA_028696635.1 Candidatus Krumholzibacteriia bacterium
TTTCTACGTGAGTGCCGGCTGCGAGGTCGAGATCCTCGAGCTGGTTCTCGTCCGCGGCGGCTGGTGCGGCCAGGAGTCGCGCGCGGGGGACGGGCTCTCCTTCGGCGCCGGCGTGAGAATCGGCGAGGCCGTCACCCTCGACTATTCGGCCGCTCTCTACGGCGATCTCGGCTCGTTGCACACGATCTCCGTCCACCTGGGGCTGGGCCTCCGCTGAGAGCCCTCCGGCCCCTCCACACGCGCAAAAAAAAACGATTGCAGGTGGCACGGTTTCTGCGTACCGTCCCCTTGTGCCGGGCGGCCGGATGCGAGGCGAGAACGCCGCCGCGCCGCTCCCTCCGCCCGCCGTCGGTTCTTCCGAGATCAACGCTGCCCCCGGGAGGTCACAGGTGGATTACAAGGAGCGCATCCGCACTTATATCCTGGAGAACATCCTTCTTGGCTCGACCGAAAAGACGTTCGCGGACGACGACTCGTTTCTCGAGAAAGGGCTGATCGATTCGACGGGGATCCTCGAGCTGGTCGCCTTCATCGAGGATGAATTCGGATTCGATGTCGCAGACGACGAGCTGATCCCCGACAATTTCGACTCCGTCGGCAGGCTCGCCATGTACGTCCAGAAGAAGAAGGGCGGCGCCGGCCGCTGAGCGACGGCGTCCGGACTCGCCCGCGAGAGGGCGCCGGAGATTCCAATGCTGCTGCACGAATTTCTCGAACGCTCAGCCGAACGCCTTCCCGGGAAGACGGCGCTCGTCGCGGGAGCCAACCGCCTCACCTTCGGCGAGATCGATACCCAGGCAAACAGGCTGGCCGGCGTCCTGCGCGGGTGCGGCGTCGGGTACCGCGACAGGGTGGCCGTTCTGCTCGACAACTCGGCCGAGGCGGTCGTCTCGATCTGGGGGATTCTGAAAGCGGACGCCGTCTTCGTCGTCCTCAACCCGACGATAAAGGCCGACAAGCTCTCGTACATCCTCAACAACTGCCGCACCTCGGCGCTGATCACGAGCCGCTCCCGGCTGCAGCTGTCCCTCGAGGCGGCGGCCTCGGCGCCGTCGATCAGAGCTATCGTCACCACACAGGGCCGTACCCAGGAGGGAGGCGACACGGCGACGGTCTCGTTCCCCGTGATAGGCTGGGAAGAGTCGCTCGCGGCGGCCGGTGATTCGGCGCCCGGGCGCCGCGCGATCGACATCGATCTCGCCTCGCTCATCTACACCTCCGGCACGACGGGGAACCCCAAGGGGGTCATGCTGACCCACCGGAACATGGTCTCGGCCTCGACCTCGATCACGACCTACCTCGAGAACGTCGAGGACGACATCGTCCTCAGCGTGCTCCCCCTGTCGTTCGATTACGGGCTCTACCAGATGATCATGACCGCGCAGTTCGGCGGCACCCTGATCCTCGAGAAATCGTTCCTCTACCCCTACGCGGTCACAACCCTCCTGAAAAAGGAGCGCGCCACCGGATTCCCGATCGTCCCGACGATGTCGGCGATCATCCTGCAGCTCGAGAAACTCAGGGAGGAGCGATTCCCCGATCTGCGCTACATAACCAACACCGCCGCGGCCCTCCCCCTCTCGCACATCCGGGGGCTCCAGGCCGTGTTCCCCGGGGCGCGGATCTACTCGATGTACGGGCTGACCGAATGCAAGAGGGTCTCGTATCTCCCCCCCGAAGAGCTCGACCGGCGACCGACCTCTGTGGGACGGGGCATGCCGAACGAGCAGGTCTACCTCGTCGACGACGACGGACGCGTCGTTACGGAGCCGGGGGTCGCGGGCGAGCTGGTCGTGCGGGGGGCCAACGTGATGCAGGGGTACTGGGAGCTCCCCGAGGAAACGGGCAGAATGCTTCGACCGGGCCCGTATCCCTGGGAAAAAGTCCTCTATACGGGCGATCTGTTCCGCATGGACGAGGAGGGATTCCTCTACTTCATCTCGCGCAAGGACGACATCATCAAGAGCCGGGGCGAAAAGGTCAGCCCCAAGGAGGTCGAGAGCGTCCTGTACGAGCATCCCGCCGTTCTCGAAGCGGCGGTCGTCGGGGTTCCCGACGAGATCCTCGGCGAGGCGGTCAAGGCGTACGTAGTACTCAGGGAAGGGGCCGCGGCGACGGACAGGGAAATCATAGCCCACTGCATGCGGCATCTGGAGGATTTCATGGTTCCGAAGCAGGTCGAATTCAGGGATTCGCTCCCCAAGACCTCCTCGGGGAAGATCACGAAGAAGGGGCTGCGGGGTCCCGCAACGAAAGGATGATAAGGGTGGCATTCAGCAAGGACGTCCTGAGAATCGACCCGGAACAGGTCTCGCGCGCGATCGAGAGATTCATCCGCGATTCGCTCTCCGATTTCTACCACCGCAAGGGGATCGTCATCGGCCTGAGCGGCGGCATCGATTCGGCCGTGTCGGCCTCGCTCTCCGTTCGCGCCATAGGCGCCGACCGTGTGGTCGGCCTCCTGCTCCCCGAGTCGGACTCGAATCCGGTCAGCCGCTTGTACGGCGCGAAGATGGCCGAGAAGCTCGGGATCGAATGCCACGAGATCGAGATCACCCCCTACCTCCAGAGCCTCGGCGTCTACGACAAGCGCAACGCGGTTGTGCAGAAGCTCTTCCCGGAGCTCTCGCCGCCGTTCCGCTTCCGCCTCGTCCTGCCGCAGAACCTCCTCGACGAGGACCGCATCAGCGCCTACCATATCGAGGTGCAGCTCGAGGACGGCTCGGTGGAAAGCAGACGGCTCCCCGTCAAGAGCTATCTCGAGCTTATGGCGGCCAACGACATCAAGCAACGGGTACGGATGATCCAGATGTACTACGAGGCCGAGCGCAGGTACTACATCGTCTGCGGCACGACGAATCTCCCCGAGGCGATGCAGGGGTTCTTCGTCAAGGGTGGGGACGGCTGCGTCGACATCGAGCCGCTCGCCTGGCTGTACAAGAGACAGGTCTACGACCTCGGGCGTCACCTCGGCGTAATCGACGAGATCCTCTCGCGCGACCCGAGCCCCGACACGTACAGCTACGTCGTGAGCGACAAGGATTTCTATTTCTGCATGCCGTACGACATTCTCGACTACATACTCTACGGCGTGGAAAAGAGCGTGCCGAAAAACGAGGTCGCCGCGGCGCTCGGCCTGAGCGTCGACCAGGTGGGGCGCGCCTGGAACGACATCATCCGCAAGCGGGAAGCGACGCGGCACCTGAGGGAGATGCCTCCTTCTCCGAAGTTCGATTTCTAGCAGCACCCGGGCTCCGGACGCCGGTCGGCGGAATGCTCGTCAGCGACGCGCGGCT
>JAQVGR010000306.1 GCA_028696635.1 Candidatus Krumholzibacteriia bacterium
CGATCCCCGGCGCCCCGGAGAAAAGGCCCCAGTCCTCGAGCCCGAACTGATCTACCTCCCCGGGGGCCCACAGGAAGCGCCCCTCCGGGCTCCCCAGCATCCTGGGAAGCGCGGGGTTCGCGAACCCCAGCAGGCCCACCCCGAACGCCCCCGGCGGCGCGAACAGGAAGGGCGTGCGATGGTAGTACGAGACCATATCCTGGGCCTCGGCGCCGGCGGACAGCATGGCCGCCGCGATCGCCGAAACGACGCATATCCTTCTCTTCATCCGTCTCTCTCCTTCCGTCCCCGGTGCCGGCGCCGTCGCGACCGGCGCGGCGCTCCGTCAGGGTACGCGGCGCCTGCCGCGAATGTTCCACCCGGCATTCCCTCTTGAAATCGATCCCCCCGAAGGTACATCATCCCGGTGTCCTCTGCATAGATCGAAGGTCGGTCGATTCGCCCGGAGGGGGGTTCATCAACCGGATCGATGGCAGGCATCGATCGAGGGAAGGCGAGGAAGATGACGTTTGAACGGATGACGGCCGCGACGGCGTGCGCCCTGCCGATCCTGCTGTGCGCCGGCTGCGACGACGGCGTCGCACCGGGAACGGGCGGCCCCGGCCCGGATGATCTCCCCGAGGTGCAATATTTCGACCGGACGGTGGCCGAGGCGATGGCCGAGAACAGCGCCGATCACGAGGAGGCGGGAGACTACACGTGGGATCCCGCCGAGGCGACGGCGATCACCCTCGGCGGCGACACGATCATCGTGGAGGGGACGGGGGTATCCGTCGACGGAACGAAAGCGACTATCGATTCGGCCGGCACGTACCTGATCGGCGGCGCCCTCCCCGACGGGCGGGTGATCGTGGACGCGGGGAACGAGGGGATCGTGCGGCTGGTTCTCGGCGGCGTCGATATAGCGTGCGCCTCCTTCTCTCCGCTCAGCGTCGTCTCCGCCGAAAAAACCGTCATCATCCTCGAGGACGGCACGCAGAACCGTCTGACGGACGGGGAATCGTACATCTTCGAGGTCCCGGGGGCGACCGAGCCGGACGCCTGCCTGTTCAGCGCAGGGGATCTCACCATATCGGGCGGCGGCTCGCTGGAGATCGCCGGGAATTACAGGCACGGGATATCCGGCGCGCGCGGGCTGGTGATCAGGGACGCCGTCGCCGTCGTCGACGCGGCGGACGACGGGATCCGGGGCAGGGACTGCCTCGTGGTCAGGGGGGCGGCGATCGCAGTCGACTGCGGTGGCGACGGTCTCAAGTCGAACAACGATTCGGACCCCGCCAGGGGGTACATCCATATCGAATCGGGAAGATTGCGGATCGTCTGCGGCAGCGACGCGATTCAGGCCGAGACCGACGCGCTGATCTCCGGCGGCGAGATCTCGCTGCTCACCGGCGGCGGCAGCGGCACCGGCGGCGGGGAATCGTCCGCCAAGGGGATCAAGGCCGACGTCGCGGCGATCATGGACGGCGGATCGGTCTCGCTCGACTGCGCCGACGACGGGATCAACTCGAACAGCGCCGCGGTGATCAACGGCGGCTCGCTGGCCATATCGTGCGACGACGACGCGATACACGCCGACTCGACGCTGGGAGTCAACGGCGGGGAGATCGTCATCGAGAAGTGCGTCGAGGGGCTCGAGAGCGCCCTTCTCTCCATCGCGGACGGCGACATCCGGATCGCGTCGAGCGACGACGGGATCAACGCCTCCAAGGGAGACCCCAACATCCTCTACCTCATCGGCGGCCGGATCGAGATCGACGCCGGCGACGACGGGATAGACGCGAACGGATCGATCGTCATGGCGGGCGGCAGCGTCATCATACACGGCGCCCCGGTGGACACCTGCGGCGCGATCGACTACGACCTCTCCTTCAGGATCACCGGCGGATTCCTGCTCGGGGCGGGCAGCGACGGCATGGCGCAGGCCCCCGACGGGACATCGACGCAGAATTCCGTGCTGGTGAGGCTCGGCCCCATGTGGGCGGCGGGCACGCTGTTCAATATCCAGACGAGCAGTGGCGAAACGCTCTTCACCTTCGCCCCCCTGAAGCCGTACGGATCGATCGTCTTCTCCTCACCCCGGCTGCTCAGGGGCGAAACGTATCGCATCTTCTACGGCGGCAGCTCGACGGGAACCCCCGTCGACGGCCTGTACGGGGACGGTGTCTACACCCCGGGGACCGAACTGGCCAGATTCACCGTCACGCGCGCCGTGACGACGGTCAGGTAAACGGGCCCGAACGGCGGCCGGCCGGGAGTCGGTTGTGGTATGAACCGTCAGCGCTATGACTTTCGACGCCCGGTCGGACTGCTCCTGACGGTCTTCGCTGCGTTCTTCGCCCTCTATCTGTGGACAAGCGCCCCGTCCGTGATGTTCTACGACAGCGGAGAACTCCAGGCCGTGGCGCTGGAAGGCGGCATATCGCATCCGAGCGGATATCCCTCCTACATCATGGCCGGCAACCTCTTCGGTCGAATCCTCCCCGGCGACAGGGCCCACAGGATCACGGTGATGAGCGCGTTTTTCGGTGCGCTTACGGTATGCATGCTCCTGCTCATAATCAGGAGGCTGGGGGTCCCGGCGCTGTACGCTGCATCAGGCGCGGCGGCGTTCGGACTCACGCTGACCTTCTGGAGCGCCGCGATCAGGGCCGAGGTATACACCCTGTCGTGCTTCGTGTTCTGCTCCGGATTGCTTCTGACTCTCCGCGCCCTGGAAAATCCCCGCGTCTCCAGGCTGCTGTCCGCGGGTCTCCTCCTCGGACTGACGATGACCAACCATTTCATGTTCACGATCGGAGCGGCATTCCTGATGATCGTCCTGGCGGCCAGGACTCCCGCGGAGGACAGGACACGAGCGGCGCACATGGCGACTCTGCTTGCCGGGTTCCTGCTGGGGCTGACGCCGTATCTGTATCTCTTCTGGGCCGACGGAGCGAACCTGCCGCTCAACTACATCGACTACACGGTGGAAGCCGGGGCGGGGCAGCACGGATTCGATGCCGGAAGCATCAAGGATCCCCTGAAACGAATATTCTGGCTTGTGTCCTGCCGGGAGTACACCCGCAATGTCACCGGGCTGCGTGCCGGGCAGATAGCCTGGCAGGCCAGGCATCTGGGGATCGTCGAGTTCGGCTATCATTACGGCCCCTTCTCCATCCCCCTGCTGCTCATCGGGATCCTCGATCTCCGCAGGATCCTCAGCCGGAATCGGATCGTGATGCCCGGATTGCTCCTGCTGTCTCCATTGTTTGCCCTTCTCTTCGCGAAGACCGGAATGATCCCGAT
>JAQVGR010000307.1 GCA_028696635.1 Candidatus Krumholzibacteriia bacterium
CGTACAACCCTGCGACCACGGTCCGTTTCACCCTGCCTTCCGCGGGGCATGCGCGCCTGCATGCATTCAACGTGGCCGGGCAGAAGGTGGCGACGATCGTCGACGGCCGCCGCGAGGCGGGCGAGCACGAGGTAACCTTCGCCTCCGACCTCGCCAGCGGCGTCTACTTCCTGCGTCTCGCCTTCGGGGACCGGGTGCAGACGGCAAAGGCGGTCGTCCTGCGGTAGTTCCCGCTGCCGCACGGCGGGCTGCGATCCGCTTTCACGGGCGCCGGGGCTCCCCGGCGCCCGAATTTTTACTGCGTTCCGCACGCTCCCTTTGAACTTTCACCCCGGCCCCTCTTCGGGTATACTCTCCCCGCGCGGACGTCTCCGCCGTCCGCAGGGAGGAACTTAAATGAGTTCGAAATACAAAGCCTCCGGCGTCGACATCGACGCCGCCGCCCGGTCGCTCAAGGCGATCGGCGCGCTGGCGCGCTCGACGAGCCGCGAGGAGGTCCTCTCGAAGGTGGGGAACTTCGGCGGGCTGTTCCGCGTCCCCGCCGGGTACGACGACCCCGTTCTGGTCTCGAGCATCGACGGGGTCGGCACGAAGCTGCGGATCGCCTTCATGACGGGGCGCCACGACACGGTCGGCCAGTGCCTCGTCAACCACTGCGTCAACGACATCCTCGTCCAGGGGGCCGTCCCCCTCTTCTTTCTCGACTACTTCGGCTGCGGCCGCCTCGACGGCGAGGTCCTCGAGGCGCTGGTCTCGGGGCTCGCCAGGGGGTGCCGCGAGAACGGGTGCGCCCTGATAGGGGGGGAGACCGCCGAGATGCCCGGCTTCTACGCCGACGGCGAGTACGACGTCGCCGGCTGCATCATCGGGATCGTCGAGCGCTCGAGGATCATAGACGGCCTGCGGATCGCCCCCGGCGACGAGGTCTGGGGCTGGCCCTCGAGCGGCCTGCATACCAACGGTTACTCCCTCGCCCGCAAGATCGTCTTCGAGGAGGCCGGACTCTCCCCCGGCGATGAGATCCCCGGCGCGGGGGGGACCGCGGCCGATCTGCTCCTGGCCGTGCACCGCTCGTACCTCCCCGAGGTCACAGCGCTCCGGGAGATCGTCGACATCAGGGGGCTCGCCCACATCACCGGGGGCGGGCTCGTCGACAACATCCCCCGCGTCCTCCCCGAGGGGGTCTCGGTGGAGATAGACCGCTCCTCCTGGGAGGTCCCCCCGCTGTTCGAGTGGCTTGGGGAGGCCGGAGGGGTCGACGAGGCGGAGATGTACAGGGTCTTCAACATGGGGATCGGGATGGTGGCGATCGTCCCCGCCGCGGACGCCGGAGCAATGGCCTCAGCCGGCGGGCGCTGGAAGCCGCTGAGGATCGGGCGGGCGGTCAGAGGGGACGGTACCGTAAAGCTTGGATAGCGGTTACGGCCTGCCGACTCCCCTTGACACCCCCCGCGGGGCTCTGATAGGATTTCGGCACGGGAGATTTTCCGATTGTCACGGGTGGTGGAAACTCCTATTATCTCGGTACGTACACACGGAATACCTCGAGAGCGGATTCCCACAGGGAGGAGTTCGGGATGTTGAAGATCTCAACGCGCGACGAAGGCGGCGTCCTGATCCTGGACCTCAACGGCCAGATCGACGGGGGCCCCGAGTCGATGAAGATCCAGGAGATCATCAAGAAGGAGATGGGGAAGGGACAGAAGAAGTTCCTCCTCAATCTCAGGGATGTCAAATGGCTCAACTCCCTCGGCGCGGGGACGCTGATCGCTTCGTTCACCTCTGCCAAGCGCGAGGACGCCGCGATGAAGCTCGTGTCCGTCTCCGACCGAGTCGGAGCCGTGCTCAAGACATGCGGCCTGATCCCCGAGGTCTTCGAGACATATGAGAACGAGGCCGAGGCCGTCACCAGTTTCTGACAGGGCCCACGTCCCCGGTTACTAGCACAAGGATGGCAGGATGAAGATCAAGCAGAAGGAAACGGACGGGATCACGGTGCTGGAGCTCTCCGGCGAGATGTACGGCGGACCGGAGAACATGAAGCTGATCGAGGTCGTCGAGGAACTGGCCGCGAAGGAGAAGATCGACCTGGTGATCAACCTCTCCAAGGTCAAGTGGATCTCGAGCACGGGGCTCGGCATCCTCGTCTCGGCCAGGTCGAAGTTCGCCAAGCACGGCGGGGTCGTCAAGCTCGCCGGCCCGAACGACCGGGTCCTCGGCATCCTCCAGGTCACGCGGCTCAACCTGCTGTTCGACGTCCACAAGAACGAGGAGGAGGCCGTCGAGAGCCTCAAGAAGTAGGGTGACAGCCGTGCGCGCAGCCCGGCCGGCTCACATGGACGACACGCATCGATGCCCGGCGCAGGCCGGGCATCGTTCTTTGTAGGGAGGTAAACACTTGACGCGTTTTCTGCACGTGGCTGCAAGCTCGGTCTTTCTATTCTGCGTTCTTTTCCCGGAGCCCCTTCCGGCGTCCGACGTCCTCACCGTCGACCGCTTCGTCTCGATGACCCGCTGCGCCGACCCGCAGGTCTCCCCCGACGGGCGATCCGTCCTCTTCACCGTCACCGAGCCGGATCTGGCGGCGAACCGCAACAGGACCGACATCCGGATCGTGCCCCTGGCCGGCGGCGAGCCGCGCCGCTTCGCCGGAGGCGCGGGAGCGCACTACCATCCCCGCTGGTCCCCCGACGGGACGCGTATCGCCTTCGTCTCGACCCGCGGCGGCTCTGCGCAGATATGGGTGATCCCCGCCGGCGGGGGGGAGGCCGAGAGGCTCACCGATCTCTCCACCGGGGCGAACGACCCCGTCTGGTCGCCGGACGGAAAGTTCATCGCCTTCTACTCGTTCGTACATCCCGACTGCCCCGATGACTCGTGCAACGCGGCGCGGGAGAAGGCGAGGGAGGAGGAGCCGGTCAAGGCGCGCGTGATTGACAACCTGCTTTACCGCCACTGGGACACGTGGAAGGAGGGCAGGCGCAATCACCTCTTCATCGCCGACGCCGCGACGGGGGAGGCGAGGGACCTCACGCCTCTCCTCGACCAGGATTTCCCGACCTTCCCGTGGGGGGGATCGGGGGAGTACTGCTTCTCTCCGGACGGCAGGGAGATCCTCGTCGTCTCCAAGGATCCGAACGGCGAGGCGGTCTCGACCAACACCGATATATACGCGATAGACCTCGAGTCGGGAGCGATACGGCGGGTGACCGACAACCCCGCCGCCGACGACACCCCTTCCTTCAGCCCCGACGGTCGCCGGCTCGCCTGGCGGGCCCAGGCGG
>JAQVGR010000308.1 GCA_028696635.1 Candidatus Krumholzibacteriia bacterium
CGAGCAGCCAGCTCGTCGAGGACGGTTTCGCCGGCGGACCCGCCGTCGAGGGGAAGGCCCTGGAAAGCGTGCTCGACGGCTCCTCGCTCAGGATGGTCCGCTCGGCGATGAGCGAGGCGAAGGGCCGCCGGCGAGGGATCGCCGTGATCTCCGCGAAAGACGACGACGCCTCCTCGATACCTCTGAAGGCGGGGCATCTCGACACCGAGAGCGGGGAGATCTTTCTTCTCTTCGGCAACCGGCTCGCGGGCCTGAGCAAACGCGACGAATGGGAGAAGAACGAACGCCTCAAGGAGCTCGCCTGCCTCTACGGGGTCGCCGAACTGATCGAGGTCTCCTCCTCCGTCGGCGATTTTTTCACACGGCTCCCCTCGGCTCTCGGACCGGGGATGCTGTATCCCGACGACGTCGTCATTTACTCCCGCTATCAGGGAATCGAGTACGGAGCGCCTCCGGGGGCGGCGCGGCAGCTCGCCGTGAAGCTCGTCGTGGCGGGGGAGGAGAAGGGGGAGGTCAGGGTCGGGTACGACGACGACCGGCACGAACTGCTCCCCGAGGAGCAGAAGATGCTCGACGAGATCGGGCGCATGCTCAATCTCGCCCTCGAGCGCAAGGAGTTCCGCGAGAAACTGGTCCTGATGGAGGAGGAAGAGGAGGACTACAACCGGCGCCTCGCGCAGCTGCGCGGCGAGATCGAGTCGAAGACGAAGGAGCTCGAGGAGCAGAAGAGCAAACTGGCAATCGTCGATTCGTACCTCGACAGGGTGAAGGACGGCTGGGAGGAATCGAAGGCGCGGCTCGAGACGATGTTCAAGGCGATCCCCGACGACGTCGTCCTCATCGACAAGAAGCGCAAGGTCGTCATGACCAACCGCGAGGACATCGAGCCGGGGAACTACTGCTACGCGAGCTTCTTCGGCCGCGACGTCCCCTGCGAGGACTGCCGGCTCGCGCGGATCCTGCGAGACAAGACGCCGGTGACGCTGACGATGAAGTTCGACGACCGGTACTTCCAGGTCCACGCCCTGCCCGTGTACAACCAGGACCACGAGGTCGACGGGATACTCGAGTTCTACCGCGACATCACCCTCGAGAAGACGTACGACCAGCAGCTCCAGCAGGCAGACAAGCTCGCCTCGATCGGGCAGCTCGTCAGCGGGATCGGCCACGAGATCAACAACCCGAACCAGTTCATCCGCGGAAACATCAAGATAATACAGCAGTCGCTCGAGGACATGCTCCCGATCGTCGACGAGTATGCTCGCGGGCATCCCGACATGAAGATCGCGCGGCTCGGCTACGACTTCTTCCGGCAGCACATCATGACCCTTGTCGACGACATGGCGCACGGCTCGGAACGGATCAAGGCGATCGTCGAGGGGCTGCGCACCTTCACGCGCAAGGACGAGGGGCTGCTCGTCGACAAGGTCGACATCAACACGATAGTGGAGACGGCCACGCGTCTCGTTTCCAACGAGGTGCACAAGTACGCGGACGTCGATCTCGACCTTGCCCCCGGGCTGCCGACCTTCACGGGGAACTCGCAGAAGATCGAGCAGGTGCTGATCAACCTGATCGTCAACGCCGGGCAGGCTATGCCCGAGGACCGGCACGGCACGATCACCGTGAGGACCCGGCTCGAGAAGGGGCGGCTCCTCGTCGAGGTCGCCGACGACGGCAAGGGGATGAACGAGAGCACGCTCAAGCAGATATTCAATCCGTTCTTCACGACAAAGCGCGCCAAGGGGGGCACGGGGCTCGGCCTGGCGATCGCCTACCGGATCATCGAGGAGCACGGCGGCGCGATCGCCGTGCGCAGCAGGCCCGGCGCGGGCACCACCTTCAGCATCCGTCTTCCGGCAGGCCGTGTTGCGGACGACGGCGGCGGGGGGGACGTATGAAGCGGATACTGATCGTCGACGATGACACCGCCGTGACCAACTACCTGATGGTTTTCCTCATGCAGACGGGGGTCTTCGAGCCGGTCGTGGTGAACGACTCGCGGGAGGTCGAAGGGCTCCTCTCCGGGGGCCGTTTCGACCTGGTCCTGCTCGATCTCGACATGCCCGCCGTGAGCGGGATGGACATCCTGCACGCGATGCGCGATCGCGGCGACGAGACCCCCGTCATCATCCTCACCGGCGTCCACGACGTCGAGCTCGCCGTGAAGTCGATGAAGCTCGGCGCGTTCGACTATCTCACCAAGCCCGTCGACGAGGACAAGCTTTTACAAGTGATGGACGACGCGATGGAGCACGGCGATCTGCATCGCGAGATAGACCGGATCCCCCCGACGGGGCTGACCCGGCAGGACCTGCACGACGCCTCGGCGTTCGATCACTTCCCCACGCAGGATCCGGCGCTGATCAGGGTCTTCCACCAGGCGGAGCGGTTCGCCTCGAGCGACCTGAGCATCTTCATCTGGGGGGAGAGCGGCACGGGGAAGGAGGGGATCGCCCGGGCGGTCCACAAGGCGAGCCCGCGGAGGGACAGGCCGTTCGTGGCCGTCGAGGTCGATTCGAAGCCGCCCGACCAGTTCCCCGCCTTCTTTTTCGGGCAGGAGCGCGACTGGAGCGGCTCGATGGAAGAGGCCGCCGGGGTGCTCGAGCAGGCGGACAAGGGGACGCTCTTCCTCAACAACATCGACGCGCTCACCCTGCCGATGCAGGTGCGGCTCACGCGGTTCATACAGACGGGCGAATACTACCGGGCGAACTCGACGAAGATCCGGCGGATCGACGTGCGGATGATCGTTGCCTCGGCGAGGGACCTCGCCAGCCCCGAGTACACGGAGACCTTCTCCCGCGATCTGCTCTACCATCTGATGGTCAATCTGATCAAGATCCCGCCGCTGCGCGAGCGCCCCGGGGATATCCCCCTGCTCGCCGGGCATTTCCTCAGCGAGGAGGCTGAGCGTTCGGGGAAGAAGATCAAGGGGTTCTCGGAGGAATTTCTCGACCTGCTCTCGCACTACTCGTTTCCCAACAACATGCAGGAGCTCAGCGCCATCATCGCGCATGCCGTGGCGAACGAGGAGAGCGACCTGATCACGACCGACTCGCTCTCGTCTTACATCCGCGAGCGGATCTCGCCGAGGGCGAAGAAAGGGGCGAAGCCGTTCGTGCCGCGCCGGCTCGACGAGGTCCTGCGCGAGCACGTCGCCCTGACCCTCCGGCACTTCGGGGACGACCGCGGGCTGGCCGCCGAGCAGCTCGGCGTGACCCTCGAGGAGCTGGAGCGGTATTCATGACCGGTCCCTCCGGGAAAATCCCTTGT
>JAQVGR010000309.1 GCA_028696635.1 Candidatus Krumholzibacteriia bacterium
ATACATCACTCCTGTTCTGTCGAATCGGTCGCGTCATCACGGGTAGGGAAGCGAGAAGGTCGTGTCGAACGGCGCGATCACGATCGGCGGCTCGAGATCCGTGTTCCCGCTCTCGAATATGGACCGCAGGGCGTCCACCCTGCCGACCGACTCTGCCCAGACTTCCTTCGTGTCGGGGTCGAACGGATCGAGGAGCACCGCGCGCCTGACCGTCATGAACTCGTCCAGCCACTCGAGCTCGTCGATCCCGTCCGCCGGCGCTCCCCCGAGCCTCGCGGTCACCGTGTCGATCATCGCGGGGAGCCCGTCCGGATCGTTCCCGTCGCCGTGCTGTATGCAGGCGTCGTAGAGATTGAGGAGGCTCAGCGGAAAGACCATCCCCAGGCCGCCTGCATGGTCGACAGCGGGCCAGTAGTACTCGTCGTCGACTACCTCGTCCCGCACCTCGCGGAACGCCGGGTCCCCGGCCGCCTCCGCCCAGGCATCCTCGAGACCCTCCAGCCCGTCTACATCTCCGCTCTCCTGTGCCGCCAGCTCCCGCAGCCGGGGCAGGTAGACGGCCAGCGGGTTGCCGGGCGCGATCTCCGTATACCGCTCGACCACCTCGAGCAGATCCCCGGTCGCCGACGTGAATCCCGCGCGGCCGGCCGTGATGCCGCGCCCGTCGCCGAGATTCTCGGCGTAGGCGTAGTCGATCTCGGGCCAGTTGTTCTCGAAGACGCTGATGATCTGGTCGGCGAGCATCCGCTGATCATCGGTGAAGACGACCGAGAACTCCCCGCCGCCGCCGGGCCCCGCGCCGTCGTCGCCGCACCCCCCCAGCACCGCCGCGAGGCACGCGATCGCCGCGATCCGCTTCATACGGTACCCCCCTGATTCCGCGTGTGTGACGGGAGTATATCACCGCCGCGGGAGATCCGGATAGAGAATGGGGAGCCCTCCGCCTGATTCCGGGACGGCGGTGTGATCGCGGGAACGGAAAATGCATTTGTCTGGACTCGCGCCGCCGTTGTGACGGAGTATGCGAGAGGACGGGCGGGATCCGGTCATCGATCGTTGACGATGCCGCGACAACTGCTTGCCTTTCATGGAGATGGATATCGAGGAAGGACAACCGATCGGATGAAGCCGGAGAGCAGTTCGAGGCATCGGGGATCGATCATTGCGGCGGGGCTGGGGATGGCGTTGCTTTGTGCGCCGTGGCCGGGGGTCCAGCTGTGCGGTGAAGAGAGCGCCGCGGTCGACTCTCTCGCGCTCGCCCCTCTCGCGGTCGCCTCTCTCGCGGTCGCCTCTCTCGCGGTCGACTCCCTCGATGCGGGTTTCGACATCGAAGGATTCCGGGGTTGGCTGGACGAGCTGCGGCTAGAGGCAAGCGGTCGAGGAATCTCGGACGAGACTCTGAACACTGCGCTGCGTGACGTCGAACCGGTAGTCCGTGTGATCGAGCTCGACCGGCGCCAGCCGGAAGACAACAGGACCTTCACGACATACCTTGCCCGGCGGGTCGACGACAGGCGGAGCAGCCGCGGGCGGGCGATGCTGGCCAGGCACCGCCCCCTGCTGAACCGGATCCACGCCGAATACGGCGTGCCGCCCCGGTACCTCGTCGCGCTGTGGGGGCTCGAGACGAGCTTCGGGGAGAACCCCGGCGGGTTCCGCGTCATCGACGCCCTCGCCACCCTCGCCTACGACCCGCGTCGATCGGGATATTTCCGCAGAGAGCTCCTGAACGCCCTGCGCATCATCGACGAGGGGCACATCACGCCCGACGCGATGATCGGCTCATGGGCCGGCGCGACGGGTCAGATGCAGTTCATGCCGTCGACGTTCCTCAGGCACGCCGTGGATTATACCGGGAACGGCCGCAAGGACATCTGGGGGAGCATCCCCGACGCCTTCGCCTCGGCGGCGAACTACCTCTCCGGGGCGGGCTGGCGACCGGGCGAGACGTGGGGCCGCGAGGTCCTGCTCCCCGGGGGCTTCGACACCCTGCTCGCCTCGATGGACAGGAAGAAGCCGGTCAGGGAGTGGTCGGCGCTCGGGGTGCGCCAGGTCAACGGCGGTGCGTTGCCGCGCGCCGACATGGAAGGCTCGATCGTCCTCCCGCAGGGCCCCGGCGGCCCGGCCTTCCTCGTCTACCACAACTTCCGCGTCCTGCTGCGCTGGAACCGCTCGATCAACTACGCGATCTCGGTCGGACATCTCGCCGACCGGATCGTCGGCATGCCGCAGATCACGACGTGCCGTGCGGAATCGAGGGCACGGTAGCGCGGAGCGGGCGGGACTATCATCTCAGGAGCACCATCTTCCCGGTCTTCACAACATCCCCGGCGATGAGCCGGTAGAAGTATATGCCGCTGGCGAAGGCGCGCCCCCCGCGATCGGCTGCGTTCCAGGCGACCTCCGTGTGCCCGGCCTTCACGGGCGAATCGAGCAGAACGGATACGAGCTCGCCCCATACGTTGTACACGCTGAGATTCACGTGCTCCGGCCGTTCCAGGGAACGCCGGGGTACATTCCCTCATCGACGAGCATCACGCCCTCGTCCGTCCACAACCGGTTGCCGGCCGGATCGATCCTCTGCGCCATGATTCGGGAGCTCCCCCCCCAGGCGACGGTGGCTCCATCCGCCCCATCGGATATCACACGGGGATTGGCGTCGGTCAGAGACGACGTCGTCGCCGGCACACCCTCGGCGCCCCAGAGCCTGTTCCCGTCCGGGGCGAGCCGGTGGATATATATGTCGTCGTTTCCGTTGCGGTTATCGATCCAGACAACGAACGCGCCGCCCGACCCGTCGGCCGCGATCTTCTGATTCCCCTTGCTGGACCAGTAATCGCAGACCGGCACTCCGTCCCAATCCCAGCGGGTAGGGGCGATGATTCAGGGGCGGAACGGTGACGTGAACGGCTCGCACCGTTCCACGCGCCCCGGAACCGAAGCCGGGGAAAAGCGTACAATGGAAAGGCGGTCGTCATCGCATGCCGCGCTCTGGTTATGGAGAGCGCCGTCGTACCTGAGAAAGGGGACACCCGTGGGACTACTCGATCGAGATTTCGCAGCGGGCCTTCTGGAGGGGCACGAGCCCCCGTGCCTTTCGCTCTACCAGCCGACTCATCGGGCGCATCCGGATAACCGGCAGGACCCGATCAGGTACCGGAACCTCGTGAAGGCGCTGGAGGAATCGCTCCGGCGGGAATACCCGAAGCGGGAGATACATGGTCTGCTCGAGCCGTTTCTGGAGCTGGCCGGCAACCGCACCTTCTGGAATCAC
>JAQVGR010000310.1 GCA_028696635.1 Candidatus Krumholzibacteriia bacterium
CGGGGGACGATGTGGAGATGGTCGTGGAGCTGATCACGCCGATCGCGATGGAGAAGGGCCTGCGGCTGGCGATCCGCGAGGGCGGACGCACCGTCGGAGCCGGCGTCGTCACGGAGATACTGGAGTAAACGGGGCGCGGGAAACCGCATACACGGGATCGGTCCGAACATGAGAGACCAGGTGACGCTTGCCTGCGGCGAGTGCAAGAACAGGAACTACACGACGATGAAGAACAAGCGCAAGCATCCTGACAGGATAGAGCACAAGAAGTTCTGTCCGTTCTGCCGCAAGCACACGATGCACAAGGAAACGCGCTAGGGGCATGTGCGCGGCCGCCGGCGCGGACCGGCGCCCCCGCGCGTGCGCCCGTCAGGCCGGGCGGCGGTTGCGCCGGCCGGCCGGAATCGGAGTTTCGCATGCTCGAAAAGATCAAGAGGTTTCTCGGCGAGATCAAGAGCGAGTTGAAGAAGGTCACCTGGCCGACTCGCGAGGAACTCAAGGAATCGACCAAGCTGGTCATCATCGCGACATTCGTGGTGACGCTGTTCGTCGGGATCGTCGATCAGATTCTGTCGCTGATCATCAGACGGTTCTTCGGATGGTGATCCGGATCGCGACGCCGGCTAACGGAACGGGAATAATGAACGAGGATACGACAAAGGATCGGGGCGCCGAGGAGGCCCCCGAGGAGCAGACGACCCCCGGAGCCGGCGCCGCGCCGGCCGACGGGACGGCCGCCGGCGAACAGGCGCCGGAGCGGTCCCCCGGGGATGACGAGGATTCGACCGGCGGCCCCGAAGCCGAGGAGACCGCTTCCATCTCCGAGGAGGGGGAAGAGCCGATTGAAGAGGGGGAGGAGGAGTCCGCCCAGGCGGGCGCCGCGGCCCCCGTTCCCGCAAAGCCCGAGGTCGTGCGGGCCCGCAGGAAGGGTGCGAAGGAGACGGGCGCCGTCAGGGACGGCGCCGAGTCGATTGCCGGAACGATGCGCTGGTATGTCCTTCACACCTACTCGGGGCGCGAGGCCAAGGTTCGGGACACGATAGAGCGCCTGATACGGGCCTCCGGCATGGAGGACCGGTTCGGCAAGGTCCTGGTCGCCACCGAGGAGGTGGCGGAGATGAAGAAGGGGAAGAAGACCGTCTCCAAGCGGAAGCTCTTCCCCAGCTACATCCTCATAGAGATGGAGATGACGAACGAGACGTGGAGTCTCATCGAAAACGTCCCCGGGGTCACTCACTTCGTCACCGGCGCGGCGAAGCCGGTCCCCCTCCCGAACAAGGAGGTCGACCGGATCCTCGGCCGCATGGAGAAGACGGAGGGGATCATACCCGAAGTGCCCTTCACGATCGGCGAGCACGTCAGCGTGGTCGACGGTCCGTTCTCCGAATTCACCGGGGTGGTCGACGAGATCAGCCCGGAGAAGGGCAAGCTGAAGGTCCTCGTGAGCATTTTCGGCCGTGAGACGCCCGTCGAGCTCGACTTCCTCCAGGTAAAACCTCTCTAGGGAACGGGCCTGCAGAAGGCGCTCCTTTCATTCGACAGGAGCAGATGGTCCTATGGCGAAGAAGACGAAGAAGAAAGTGCTGAAGATCGTCAAGCTGCAGATCCCCGGCGGCCAGGCGACCCCCGCCCCCCCCGTGGGGCCGGCGCTCGGCCAGCTGCAGGTCAGCTCGATGGACTTCTGCAAGCAGTTCAACGCCGCAACCCAGAGCATGACGGGGACTATCATCCCGGTGGAGATCACCGTCTACCAGGACAAGACCTTCACCTTCGTGACCAAGTCGCCCCCGGCATCCGAGCTTCTGCGCAAGGCGGCCGGGATCGCGAAGGGCTCGGGCGAGCCCAACAAGGAAAAGGTCGCGAAGATCACCATGGCCCAGGTCGAGGAGATCGCGAAGACCAAGATGAAGGATCTCAACGCGTACGACCTCGAGGCGGCCGTCAGGATGATCGAGGGATCCGCCCGCAGCATGGGCATCATCATCGATAAGTGAGAGAAAGTGGTCGAACTATGAAGCGCGGCAAGAAGTATGCGGAGAGCACGGCCCGGATCGACAAGACGAGGGAGTATCCCCTCGACGAGGCGGTCGAGGTCCTCAAGAACCTTCCCGCGGCGAAATTCGACGAAACCTTCGAGTTCACGGCGCGGCTCGGCGTCAACCCGAAGCACGCAGACCAGCAGGTCAGGGGCACCTGCCTGCTCCCCCACGGGACCGGAAGAACGGTCCGCGTCCTCGTCCTCACCAGGGGCGAGAAGGAGCAGGAAGCGCTGGGCGCCGGCGCCGACCACGTCGGATCGAAGGAGTTCATCGAGAAGATCCAGGCCGGCTGGTTCGAGTTCGACGTCGCGATCGCCACGCCCGACATGATGGGCGAGGTCGGCAAGCTGGGCCGCATCCTCGGCCCGCGCGGCCTCATGCCCAACCCGAAGGTCGGGACGGTGACGTTCGACGTCGCCAAGGCGGTGCGCGACGCAAAAGCGGGCAAGATCGAGTACCGGGTGGACAAGGGTTCGAATATCCATGTCCCCGTGGGGAAGATCTCGTTCGACCGGCAGAAGCTGGTCGAGAACGTGAAGGCCCTGGTGGTCGAGCTGCTCAGGGCGAAGCCGGCGAGCGCCAAGGGGAAGTACATTCTCAGCGTGTACCTTTCCTCGACGATGGGCCCGTCGGTCAGGATAGACACGCAGGCGCTTCTGAACGAGCTGCGGTAGAACGGAGGACGGACAATGGTACAGCCCGTGAAAACGGAAACCGTCGAGGGACTCACGGCGCTCCTTCGGGAAGCCCGGAGCATCATCCTCAACGATTTCACCGGTCTGAACGTGGCGGGCATTTCCGAGCTCCGCCGGCTGTGCCGCGAGCACGGCGTCTCGTTCAGAGTGGTCAAGAATACGCTGGCGAAACGAAGCTTCGAGGAACTGGGCATCGAGGGGCTCGACGGGCTGCTCGAGGGCCCGACGGCGCTCGCCGTGTCGAATACCGACGAGGTGGCGCCCGCGCAGATCCTCAAGAAGTTCGCCGAGGATCATGAACTCCTCCGGCTCAAGGGGGGGTATGTGGCCGGCCGCGCCATCAGCATGGATGAGGCACAGCGGCTGGCGTCGCTCCCGGGGCGCGACGTGCTCGTCGCGCAGGTGGTCGGGACGTTCCAGGCCCCGCTGAGAGGACTCGTGACGGTCCTCAACGCTTCCCTGCGGGACCTCGTGTGCGTGCTCGACGCGATCAGGGAAAAGA
>JAQVGR010000311.1 GCA_028696635.1 Candidatus Krumholzibacteriia bacterium
TGATCCCGTTCATGTTCCGGTCGGCAGTCACCAGATCGATCCGGGCGTCGCCGTCCAGATCCGCCGCCGCGACGGCGGTCGGCGTGCGCCCGATATCGACGAGCGACGGGGTGCCGAGCTTCCCGTCCCCCGTTCCGCCGTAGACCAGGATCCCCTCCCGGACCGCCGCGGCGACGTCGACGGCGAGGTCGCCGTCGAGGTCGGCCATGCAGAGATCGACAGCTCCGGCGGCCGGATACCCGTCGGGACTGAGGAATCCGCCTCGCCCGTCCCCTCTGAGGATCGAGACCTGATCGGATTCCGTGCAGGCGAGGAGCAGATCGGGGAAGGTGTCGCCGTCGATATCGGCGGCGGCGACCGAGCGGGGCCTGCGCCGCGTCCGGTGGATCTCGGGCTCGCCGAAGGCGCCGCCTCCGGTCCCCCGGCAGACGGCGACCGCGTCGGCGAAGGTCAGGGCGCAGAGGATCTCCGCGGCCCCGTCGCCGTCGAGGTCGGCGAAGGCGACCGCCAACGGTCCGGACGGGAGCGGGTACGAGACCGGGGCGGCGAAGGTCCCGTCCCCCGCGTTGAGCAGGATGGCGGCGGCGTTCGAGTTGTACGCGGCCGTCGCCAGATCGATATCGCCGTCGCCGTCGAGGTCCGCCGCCGCGACGGCGGCGGGGTAATCGCCGGCCGGCCACATCCCCCCCGGCTCGAACCCCCCGAGCCCGTCGCCGAGCAGGACCGCGACGCTGTCCGCCCCGGAGCAGGCGACGGCGAGATCGGCCGTCCCGTTGCCGTCGAGGTCGGCGGCGCACAGATCGACCGGCGCGTCTGCGACGCCGTAACATGTCGACGAGGCCTTGCCATCGTCGCACAGCTTGATAACCGTCACGTCGTCCGAATCCCTGTTGGCGCAGGCGAGGGCGACGATCGCTGCGCCCCCTATCTCGAGGGCGACCACCGCCGAGGGCGCGTCTCCCGCCGGGAGCGCCCCCGCGCCGGAAAAGCGGGCCGATCCGTCGCCGCGCAGCAGGCACACCATATCGCCCTGCTGGTCCGCCGTTGCGAGGTCGATATCGCCGTCGCCGTCAAGATCCACGGCGCAGAGGTCGACCGGGCCGGCCCCCGCCGGGTACGCGACGGCCGGTTCGAGGAGGGCGCCGCCCCCGTTGAGCATGATGCTGACGTCGCCGGAGAAGATATTCGCGACGGCCACGTCGAGTTCGCCGTCGCCGTCGAGGTCGCAGGCGATCGCCGCGCGGGGGCCGTCCCCGCTCCGGTAATCGATCCGGGAGGCGAATACATGGACGGGGCGAGCCGGCGGCGTCGGGGGGGACGGAACGATGATACCGGCGGTGCACGAGCAGAACAGCAGCCCTCCGGCGATCGAGAGGGCGCGCGCGCGATATCGACTCCTCAATGGGGGATGCATCCTGCGGCCTGTGCTCCTCTCCCGCCGGGCGCCGGCGAAGCGATGCCTGCGGGTAAGATACCCGCGGCACGGCTGTGAAGCAAGGTCGTCATAGGGTGTCCGTCGTGAAACGGGGGATCGGGGAACGGGCTCGCCGAAAGCGGATCAGCCGTTGCGCTTCTCCATCTCGATCAGCCGGCCGCCCTTGCGGAAGACGACCGAGTCCATCAGCTCCTTGATCAGGAAGACCCCCCTGCCCGACCCCTTGTAGATGTTCTCCCGGTCACGGGGATCCTCGACCGACTCGGGGATGAAGCCGTCGCCCTGGTCCTCGACCTGGATCACGATCCTGCTGCTGCTGATGTAGATCCGCACATGGACCCTGAGATTCTCGTCGCACCTGTTGCCGTGCATGATCGCGTTGCTCAGGGCCTCGTCCATCACCATCGGCAGGTTGACGCGGCTCTCCTCGGGAGGGAACCCGAATTCGGCGCTGAGAAACGAGACGAGACGGTTGACGCCGAGTATACGCGAGAGCTTGCTCGGCACGAGGAAATCGAGGCGGACCTGTCCCTCCCGGATCAGCTCGGGGTTGCGCGGGAACAGCAGCCCGTCTTCCCGGCTGCCGTTGAGCACCCCCCGGATGTCGCCGCGGTTGAACGGGGGGGTGATGATCCCGCTGACCCCCATCGAGATGTAGGTGAGGTAGGCGCGCTCCTCGCACCGGTCCGTCACGATGTAGATCGGCGACTCGAGCTTCATCAGCCTCAGCTGGCGGGTCTTTCCCGGATCGAGCTTGCCGCCGGGAAGGAAGAGCAGGAGGTTCGGACTGCCGGCATCCTTCGACTGCAGGCCTTTCACGAAGCGCGGATAGGTGCGGTAGACCCTGACGTCGATATCGGGGGGCAGATCGGCGCCCTCAAAGAACTCCCTGTGCAGCTGTGGCTGCAGATCGAGGACGTATAGGGAGCGGTTGTTCACATCCACGCGGACTGCGGGCTGCGGGCCCCGCTTGATGCCGGGTTCAGGGCGCTGCCCGGCCGGGGCTTCAGAAAACCTTCTGCCCGTCGGCCAGTATCTCGTTGAGCGCGCAGCGGAAGTACTCGCTCGATTCGCTCACCTCTGAACCGATCTTTTCCTTGTAGGCCTCCCAGGCCTTCTTGATCTCGGGTCCCAGCACGGTCATCAGATCGCCCTTGGCCAGGCCGTGCTCCCGCTTCTCCTTGTTGTAGACAAGGATGTCGCTGACGAAGACGCGCGCGAGCCGCTTGGCGCGGTCGCGCTTCTTCTTCATCTCGGGGGATTCCAGGGCGGGCTCGACCGCGGGGCGCGCCGGTTCGGGCTCGACGACCGCATCGTACCCGGCGCCGTCGTCTATCGGCGCCGACCCGGAGTCCGTCCCGATCGCCGGACCACGACGCTGCTCCGCGGCCCCCCACGATCCGACCGCGGCCTCTTCCATCGGGGCTTCCGCTTCGAAGGAGCTCGTGGTGATCTCCAGGCCGGGATCGATGGTCACCGGGGGCGGCATGAGCCGCCACACGAACCGGCACTTCGGGCAGCGCACCCGTATCCCCGATGCGGGCACCTTCTCGTCGCTCAGCCGGTACCTTGTCTCGCAACCGTTGCACGTGATGATCATCGCGACCGATCCTCCATCTGCGCCGGCGAGCGGGCCGGCTGCCGGCCGTCACAACCCGAGCTGCTCCGAGATCCCCTGCATCGCCGCAAGCGATACCTCGAGGAACTCGTGCAGATCAAGACCCAGCTCCTGACAGCTTGCAATCGCCTCCCGATCCGCCCCCGCGGCGAATCGCTTTTCCCTGAATCGTTTTCCCACGA
>JAQVGR010000312.1:0-2655 GCA_028696635.1 Candidatus Krumholzibacteriia bacterium
ATGACCAGGGGTTCGATCGCGTCCTGGAGGAGTCCGTGCGGGACTGGATCGTCAGAGACTGTCCGTTCGAGCGGGTCGTCTATCCCGGACGAACCGGCGGGCCTCAGGCGCAGAGCTGAATCCGATGCCGTCGATACTTCAAGGAGGTTCGGTATGAAAGTATCCGAAATCCTGTCCAGGAAAGCGGATCAGGTATATACCATCGCTCCGCACAGCCCCGTCGCGGAAGCCCTGAAGCTGCTCAATGACAGGAAAATCGGGGCCCTGCCGGTCCTGGACGAGCAGCGGAAGATCCAGGGCATCGTCACGGAGCGCGATATCCTGAGGATGTTCGCCGGCGCGAAAAATCCCTCGCCATCCGTTCGCGTTCAGGACATCATGACCCCCGCGCTCCGCCTGATCGTCGGCGACATGCATGACGACGTCGAGTACGTGATGAACGTCATGACGAACAATCGCGTCCGTCACCTGCCGATCATCGACGACAAGGGAGGTCTGGTCGGCCTGATCTCGATCGGCGACGTGATCAAGGTGCTGCTCCAGGGCGCCGAATACGAAAAGAAGATGCTTGTAGACTATATCCAGGGAAAATATCCGGTCTGAACGCGCGCCGTTCCGGGAGGAACGGCGCGCATGCGTATCCGGCGCCCGGCAGGATTCAGACGGGGATCGCGCTGTCGTCGTCTACGATAGAGTTGCCGTCGCCGGTCCCTCCGCCGGCCCGGCCGGAGAGATCGCTCTCGCCGGTCCCGTCGTTGCTCCTGATCACCCCGCGCTCCACCGAGAACAGCGTGTTCGCCGCGGCGATCCTTCCCATGATCTCGAGGGAGAGGTTCAGGTAATCCTCCATGCCGTAGCTGCGCGGACGATAGCTGAAGATGTCCATTCCGTGGCGGGGGGATTCGGCCAGCACGATGTTCTCCCGTATCATCGTGTCGAGCAGCAGCACGCCGAAACGCTCCCTGAGCGCCTCGACCACCGTCCTGCTCAGATTCTTGCGCCCGTCGTACCGGGTGGCGATCAACCCGCCGATCACGAGGTCCTGGTTCAGCTCCGCCATGACGGACTCGATCTTCTCCATGAGGCTCTCGAGGCTCTGCAACGCGAGGTGCTCGGTCTGGATCGGGATGAAGACCTTGCGCGAGGCGGCCAGCGCGTTGACCGAGATCAGCCCGAGGCTCGGCGGGCAGTCGAGGAGGATGTAGTCGTAGTCGCCGGCGACGCCGGAGAGCGCGCGCCTGAGCAGATACTCGCGCATCGGGGTCCCGGCCAGGGTCATCTCCGCTTCGGACAGCTCTATCGAGGAAGGGACGAGCGACATCGACAGCTGCGAGTCGCGCCCGTCGATGTAGAGGCGAGCTTTGAGCGGCCTGGTGACGATGGCCTCGCGCAGCTGCGCCCTTCCGCGGAGGACGTCGTATATCGTCGCGCCGATCTCTTCCTGCCCGATGCCGAGAAACCCCGTCAGGTGGCTCTGCGGATCGAGGTCTACGAGCAGGACACGCTTGCCGAGAAGCGTCAGCCCCGCTCCCGTGTTCGCCACCGATGTCGTCTTGCCGACCCCGCCCTTGTGATTGAGGAACGCCGCTGTCTCCGCCCGATGCATGATCCCTCCTTGATGTAGACGCCGGTCCTATTGCCCGATGCCGATCTCCCCCAGGACAGTGCAACGTGCGCATCTTCTTCCAAGCGGTGAATTTATGCAACTGTTTTCTCCGTCGTTGACGAGCGGCGGCGTTTTTTCTAGAGTCCTGTTGTCCGGAAGATCCGGACCGGCTCCGGACAGAGATCGAAAGGAGCTATCGATGAGAAAGATCCCGGAAAAACTCCGCATCCCCTCCATGAGGTATCGGCGACAGCGGCGGCGGGCCGCCGCCCTCTTCGCCCTGCCTGCGGTCGCTCTCGCGGCGGCCATCGTCTCCTGCGAGGATTCGGCCACCGACGAAGACTCCGGCGCGCTGTCCCGGATAGAGATCGTCTCGGGGAACTCCCAGAGCGAACGGGTCGGGGCGCTCCTGCCCGAGCCGCTCGTCGTCGAGGTCACCGACCTGCTCGGCGATCCGAGGAAGAACATGCAGGTCAGGTTCGCGATCGACGCTCCCGGCGGCTCGGTGAATCCGGCGGCGGCCGTTACCGACGACCTCGGCCTCGCGTCGGCCGTATGCAGGCTCGGATCGACGGCGGGAGCCCAGCATGTCGGCGCGGCGGCGGGAGGGGACAGCATCGTCTTCACCCTCTCCGCCGAGGCCCTCGGCTGCGGCGAGGAGGATCCCGCGGCCGCCTGCGCGTGGCCCGAAGACCACATCTTCATAACGACGACGTCGTCATCGCTGCTCTCGGCTGCAGGCTCGGTGCTGATGGATTTCGATCCGCAGACGGGCGATATCGAGAAGGTCCTCGAGACGACAGAGATCCTCGTCGATCTCGCCTTCTCGCCCCGGGGCGAGCTGTTCGCGGCGACGGGCGCCACTATCTACAAGGTCGATCCCGCGTCGAAGACGCTCGCCCTCTTCACCGCGGTCACCGCCGCCGGCGGTCTCGAGATCGACGGCAACCCCGGAGGGGTGCTCGGGATGATCTCCGACGCGGGCTTCGTGCGGGTCGGATGCCCCCCCGATCTCGGGCTCGTCTTCCCGCTGACCGGCGTCGATTTCG
>JAQVGR010000312.1:2665-3228 GCA_028696635.1 Candidatus Krumholzibacteriia bacterium
GATGACGATCAGGCCCGACACGAGGACTATCGTCTATCTCGACGGATCGGGGGCGAGCCGGATCGTGAGGTCCTGGGCCTGGGACGGCCGCGGCGATGACGCCGTCTCGCTCGGCTCGCTGATACTGGAGACGGGGACGGGAGTCCCCCGGGGGGCGTGCAGCGGCGACGACGGCGCCGTGTACATAACGATCGACGGAAACGACGCCCAGAGGCGCATAGCGAGGATCGCCGCGAACGGAACCGTCGAGCCCGCGTGGTTCGATTTCTACGCGCACGCCGGAGGGAACGCGACGGAGGCGGGACGGTGGGGGGACATCGCGCTTCTCGGCGACCGGCTCTTCCTGATCGACCGCCGGGGCGACCGTCTGGTCGCGATCACGACGCAGGCCGAGTGGGACGCCTCGTGGGAGAGCGACGCCTTCTCCCTGCCCGGCGCCGAGTCCGAGCGGTACGGGATCGCTGCGCCGCCGCGTCGCGACTGCCCCTAGGGGCCGCGGGAAAAGGTGTCGCCCTCGTTCAGATCGCCGGTCGTGAATCCCCTGAGGAACCAGCTCCTGCGCT
>JAQVGR010000313.1 GCA_028696635.1 Candidatus Krumholzibacteriia bacterium
CCCTCCGCCGTGAGCCGGAACCCCTCGCCGGCGCGGTCGAGCGGGAGCCGGTGCGTGATCATGTCGTCGACCTCGACGGCCCCCGAGTCGAGCAGATCGATGGACCGCGCGATATCCTCGGGGCACCCCGCGTATGTCGAGACGATGGTCACCTGGTCGCGCCAGAGGTCGAAGATCCGTACCGGAACGACCGTGCCCGGTTCGAGGGGGGCGAAGAGAAGGACCGTCCCGCCGCGATCGACCGATCGCAGGGCCTGGTCGACGACCGGGACGGCCCCGGCGCAGACGATCGCAAGATCGAAGAGACGACCCCCGCCGAGCCCGTGCAGCCGCTCCGGAGCCGCCTTGTCCGGCTCGAGGGCGGCGTCGGCTCCCATGCGCAGCGCCGCCTCGCGGCGCGCGGGAACCGGATCGGTCGTGACGACGCGCGAGGCTCCCGAGGCTCGCAGGAGCTTGACGAAGAGGAGCCCCGAGATCCCGCTGCCCAGCACGAGGGCGCTGCCGCCCGCGCGCGCGCTGGCCGCTCGGAGCCCGCGCACGACGCAGGCGAGGGGCTCTATGAACGCCGCCGCGTCGAACGGGAGGCCGCCCGGTATGATGAAGGTGCCGGTCTCGACGTTGATCGAGGGGACGCGCACGAACTCGGCGAATCCGCCCGGGTCGAAACCGGTCGAACGCAGCGTGTCGCAGAGGGAATGCTGCCCGCGCCGGCAGTACCGGCACTCGTTGCACGGGACGTGGTGCGAGACTGCGACGCGGTCCCCCGGCGCGAACCTCGAATCCCCGTCCCCGATCTTCTCCACGACGCCGGCGATTTCGTGGCCCAGCACGAGCGGCGCCCGGGGCCGGCGGTACCACTCCATCACATCGCTGCCGCAGATCCCGCTCGACTCGATCCGGACGAGGATCTCGCCCGGCCCGATCCCGGGGACCGGCATCTCCTCGATCCGGATATCATGGTTGCTGTAGTAGACGGCCGCTCTCATCGTCACCTGGCGAGGTCCTCGTAGAGCTCGAGCGCCTCGTCGACGGAATGCTTCTCGTGGACGATCGATCGAACCGCCCGGATCGCAGCCACCGGGTGCTCGTCCTGCCAGATGTTGCGTCCCATGTCGACGCCGCTCGCCCCCCGTTCGAGCGCGTCATGGACGAGGCGGAGGGTGTCTCGGAAGGTGTCGAGCCGCGGACCGCCGGCGATGACGATCGGCACGGGGCACCCCTCGACGACCTTCTCGAAGCCGTCGCAGTAGTACGTCTTGACGAAATGAGCGCCGAGCTCGGCGGCGATGCGGCAGCACAGCGCGAGGAAGCGGGCGTCCCTCTTCTCGAGCTACTTGCCGACCGCCGTGACGGCGAGCACCGGCATCCCGTAGCGCTCTCCCTCGTTGACGAGCTCGGAGAGGCTCAGCAGCGTCTGCCGCTCGTGGGGGGTGCCGATGAAGATCGACAGGGTCACCGCGGCGACGTTGAGGCGCAGCGCGTCCTCCATCGAGACGGTCAGTCCCTCGTCGGCGAGGGACGGGCCGATGATGCTCGTCGCTCCCGATACGCGCAGCACGACTGGGATGTCGGCTCCCGGATCGACCGAGGTGCGCAGCACGCCGCGCGTGAGCATCAGCGCGTCGGCGTACGGCACCAGAGGCGCGATCGTCTCGCGCGGGACCTCGAGCTTCGAGGTCGGTCCGAGGAAATACCCGTGATCGACGGCCAGCATGACGGCGCGGCCGTCGGCGGGCTTGATGATACGCGACAGCCTGTTTCGAAGTCCCCACTGCATCGCGCGCTCCCCTGTGAAAGAGTGACGGTGCGAGTATAGGAGCGGGCGCCGGCCGGCGTCAAGGGGTTCCGGCCGGCCGGCGGGTGCGTCAGTGCGGGCCGAGCCGCGGTATGATCCGGCATCCCGGCGCCTCGATCCGGCCGGTGGCGATCATCCAGACGAGGTGTCCGAGCACGAGCACGGAGCAGACGCCGAGGAGGATGAACGGGGCGTGGATCCCGAAGGCGTCGGAGATCCGGCCGGAGAAGTACGAGAAGATCGAGTTGCCGATGATCATCACGTTCGAGGCGAGACTGAAGGCTGCGGTGCGGTTCCGGGGCTCGACCGTGCTGCTGATGAACGAGAGGTTGGCCGGATAGGTGATGAAGATCGCGATCCCGTACAGGGCGAAGGCGGCGAAGGTCAGAGGGATGTTCCCGCTCAGGCCGAAGACGAACGAGACGATCGACACGACGGCGTAGGCCCACACGAGCGCGCGCGCCCTGCTGAACCGCTCGGCGAGCTTCCCGTAAAAGAACGCGGAGATCGTGCCGGCGCACATCCACAGCCCCATGACCACGCCGGTGGCCGACATCGAGAGGCCGAGGCGGTGGTTGAGCAGGCTCGGGGCGTAGTTGATCGTGACCCCCCATGCGAATCCTCCGAGGACCATCATCGGGATGAAGGAGCGAAAGCCGAGGAAGGCCGCGACCCACGAGACCGGCTCGCGCTCGTGGAGCTTCTGCCGCTCCCTCTCCTGCCGGTCCGTCGTGCCGCGGGCGAGCAGCAGTCCCGCCGCGACGACGGCGAGGTTCACCGCCCCCCATGCGAAGAGGGGGACCTTCCATCCGGCGTGCTGGGCGATGAACCCGGTCGAGGCGAACGCGACGAGAACGCCGATGTTGCCGAAGGCGCTCTGAAACCCCATCGCGTGATCGAGGTCCTCGCCTGCGAACGTGTGGGAGATCCACGAGATCCCGACCGGGTGGAAGATGCTCGTGCCGAGCCGCACGCCGACGAAGTAGATCATCAGCATCCAGAAGCTCGCAGCGCCGGTGAGCAGCACGAACGAGATCCCGACGATCAGCGCGTCGAGGGCGAGCCAGTACCCCGAGTGGCGCGGCCTGGCCGCCCAGCCGACCCAGGCCTGGAAGACGACGGAGACGATCAGGCCGACGAGGATCGTCGTCCCGATGTCCGAGTAGCTGCGGATCAGCGTCCCCTGCGTATAGAGCAGGGGGAAGATCGCCGGGAGCACGACACCCGATCCGTCGTTGCACGCATGGAAGAGCGAGACCGATGCGAGTATGCGCCGTCGTCCGCCCGTGATCACTGCCGGAACCCTCCTTCGCGAGACCGATGGGAGTGCAGAATATATCGATCGGCCGGGTCGATGTCAGGTCTTTTTCGAGCGCTGCGGCGGGCCGGTGTGATAGAATCCGGGCCTGCAGGGTGGTGGCCGATGCA
>JAQVGR010000314.1 GCA_028696635.1 Candidatus Krumholzibacteriia bacterium
ACATCGCCGCCGGCCGGCCGCTGGCCGCGATTCCGTTCGAGGCCCCCCAGTGGTACCGGCTCGTGCTGCAGATCCACTCCACCGTCGACTGGGACTGGAAGCCGAAGGAGACGGGGGACGGATGGCTCGCGATGGCCGACACGGCGCAGGGGTTCGGCCGCATCGGAGCCCCGTCGGCCGGGCGCAAGGAGCTGCTCCTGACCGACGCGATGATCCCCGACGAGGGCGACGATCCCGCCGACTGTCTCGTCGGGTGCACCGACAACGCCGACCCGCCCTCTCCCTGGTCGATGACGACCGACCCGTACGCCGACCCGATGATCGACGAAGGGAAGGTGCACGAGACCGGGAAGCTGATCCTCTCGGGGGTCCCTCCCCGGATGCTCGTCGACTGCCGCGACGGCGGGGCGCACTGGGAGATCACCGGCCAGTGCGAGAAGGACCGCTACTATTTTTACGAGTTCTGGTTCAGCCCGGACATCGAGTGGCGCCACGGCGACGACGCCGATCTCCTCCTCCATATAGACGGGGAGCGCGACGACGAGAACATCGAAGGACTGCACGTTCACCTGCGCATGGCCGACGACGACACGACCGGCCCCGTCATCTCCGGGTTCGATCCGGAGATCGTCCGCGAGGGCCAGTCCTGGTCGATCCGCTGCCTCATCTCCGATCCGAGCGGGATCCATGACGACGGCACCGGCCCGGAGGGGCAGGGCGTGTGGGTCGCCTGGGACACCGACGGCTCCCTCGCCGACGGATACGGCGAGGCGCTGATGTCCCGGTCGGGGGGGGACACCTTCGTCACCGACGTCCCGATGCCCGCGCTGACCGAGGGGACCGAGGTGGTCTTCAGGATAACGGCCTTCGACGACGACAGCGACATCGGTCCGCAGGACCGAAGCCGGAGCGTCTCGCCCGTGCAGCATGTCTGGGTGACGGGGGCCATCTCGATCACGGACGATCCGTATTCGATCGATCCGGTCTCGATCTATCCCGACCGTCCCCAGGTGCGGTTCCGTCTCAGCTTCAGCAATCCCAATCCCGAGGGTCTGACCCTCGCACGCTCTTCGACGCTTTTCCTGACGGACGGGAACGACACCGTGCGGGCGCAACTGGGGAACACGACCTATCTGCCGGGCGGCGCGTCCGCATTCCCCGTCGTCTTCGACCCGGTCGACATCCCGCACGGTCTCCTGGCCCCCGACACGGCCGACGTCCACCTGCTGCTCGAAGGTGCGTACGGCGGGGCGGCCGTCCACTTTGTCCAGAATTACACTGCCTCGGCGACCAACCGGGTGGTCGTTCTCGAGCCGCGGCTCCGATTCGAGGCTCACACGGCGTCCGCCGCCAGGGTGCATCCCGGGCAGCGCCTCGTCGAGCTGCTGCGCATGGAAGTTTCGAGCGAGGGGTACACCGATTGTTCCCTCGACAGCCTCGTCGCGCATCAGCCCGAGTTCCGGGCCTTGAAGGCCGCGGAATCGGGCGGCGGCGCCGGCGGCATCGAGCGGGTCTATCTCTACCGGCAATCCGAGGAGCCGGCGGTCTCGGATGACCCGGACCCGGCCGCCGGAGAAGAGGCGCCGCGAAGCGAAGGCGACCGCCCGATGGAGACCGGGCGGCCGTTCGATCCGGCCGATCTGCCAGTCTCGTCAGGCGTCCTGGAGGGGGGGCGGGTGCTGCTCCGGCTCGACGCGGGACGGCACATCCCCGCCGGCGCGTCGGCGTTCTACTACCTCGTTGCGGACGTCGATTCGTTCGCCGCGTCGGACGGCGAGAGCGTGAACATGACGATCCCTTCGCCCGACTCCGTCTTCGTCGACGGCGATGTCGCGGTGATGTTCGCAGAGCAGCCTCTCGATTCGGAGGGAGATCCCTCGATCGACGGCTTCATGTCCTTCCAGGCCCGACTCGGTCGGGCTGCGGACGACACGCTCTACTCCGGGACCGCGTACAACCCGGTCCTCGTCGCCGAGATTCCCGCCAACGGCGACTCCCCCGACGTCCTGACGGCGGTCAGCGCGCGAAATTACGGCGACGCGGAGGCGATCGCGGCGATCGAGGCGATGAGATTGTGGATCGACAACGGCGACGGCGTCTTTTCGTCCGGCACCGATACGTACGCGGGCAGGATGCATGATACGGGCGACCGTTACACGATCACCGGGCTCGGCGTTCCGGTCGCTTCCATGCGCCGGATCTTCGTGACCGCCGATGTCGGCAACGGCTTCACCGAGCCGCTGAGCCTGCGCATGGGCATCCCCGTCGGAGGGCTCGAGTATTCCTCCGCCAACGACGGCCCGATAGACATCGCGCTCGTGCCATTCGCCGGGCAGATCCTCGTGCGGCGCGAATACGTCTACGTCGAGGCGTCGGACGCCGGCGGGCTGCCGGCCGTCCTCGCGCCGGGGGATCGCGACGCCGGTCTGCTGGCGCTGAGACTGACGAACAGCACTCTCGCCGGGGTTACGCTCGATTCGCTCGTCGTCACGTCAGCCGGCGATCCGTTCCCCTGCGAGCCTTCGAAGCTCCTGCGCCTCTCGCTGGACGGGGGGAACATGGTGTTCGATCGGGGGGTCGATCAGGTCGTATCGACCTGTCTCTTCGGCGGCGGGAGCGGCGTCTTCGCCGTCGCCGGCGTAACGATCCCGGCGGATTCGTCGGCCATTCTCTATCTCAGCGCCGACATCGACACGCAGCTCGCGCCGGACGGGACCGCCGTCGATCTGCGCGTGTCCGGCGCAGACGCCGTGCGGCTCTCGGCGGCGACGGGGAACGAGTGGACCGTGGACGGGCTGTTCCCCGCCGCGCGCCTCGCGCCTCCGGCGGTAGACGGCATGCTGTCCTGCCAGATGACCGTCCATTCCGGGGAGGACAGCACGCTGAGCGGGAGCATGAACGACGTGCTCGTGCTCGATCTCGAGATCCCCGGGAACGCCTGTCTCGGCGACACGCTGACGGGGATCACGGTGGTCAACGCCGGCACGGCCGGCGACGGGCACATCCAGGGGATGAAGCTGTGGCTCGACGACGGAAACGGCGTTTTCGAGCCGGCCGCGGACGCTCCGATAGCCGATCTCCCGCCGGCCGGCGATCGGATCTGGACCTCGCCGGCCCTCTCGGTGCCGCTGGCCGCGGGCGCGACGGCGCGGCTCTTCGCCAGCGTCGATCTGCTCGACGGGTTCCAGGAAGGTGCCACGATCAAGGCGGGGGTGCCCCGG
>JAQVGR010000315.1 GCA_028696635.1 Candidatus Krumholzibacteriia bacterium
AGTCGGCGACCTTCTCGTCCATGTAGATCTCGTCGGCGAGCTCCCGCAGGCGCCTGATGTCTTCCGGGCCGATGACCGGATCGACATCGATGCGGGGGCGCGATCCGGCCATCCGCGCGAGTATCTTCTTCTCCTCGTCGCGGCTGGGGTAGGTGACCTTGAGCTTGAGCATGAACCGGTCGACCTGCGCCTCGGGGAGCGGGTAGGTCCCCTCCTGCTCGATCGGGTTCTGGGTGGCCAGGACCATGAACGGATCGCCCAGCGGATGGCTCTGCTCGCCGATCGTCACCTGGCGCTCCTGCATCGCCTCGAGCAGGGCGCTCTGGACCTTCGCCGGCGCCCGGTTGATCTCGTCGGCAAGGATGATGTTGGCGAAGATCGGGCCTTTCTTGGTCGTGAATTCCCCCGATCGCGGGTTGTAGATCAGCGTGCCGATCAGGTCGGCGGGGAGCAGGTCGGGGGTGAACTGTATCCGGTGGAACGAGGCGCGTATCGCGCGCGAGAGTGTCGTCACGGCCAGCGTCTTCGCCAGCCCCGGAACCCCCTCGATCAGCACGTGATTGTTGCAGAGCAGGCCGATGAGGAGCCGTTCGATCATGTACTCCTGGCCGATGATCACCTTGCCGATCTCGCCTCGCACCCGCTCGAGGGTCTGCGTCTCCCGCTCGACCTTCTCCCCGATCTGTTTCACGTCGATTGCCATGTCGATCCGTCCTCGCGATTGTGTGTGACCGCGCCGGCCTTGCCGTCCGGTCCGGCGCGACTCGATTTTCGAACCGGCTGTTGAATAGCCCCTTCCACCGCTCCGCCGCGCGGCGGAGACCGGGTGCAACGGTAACGCAACAGAACGCCCCGTTCAAGGGCAAACCCTGCAACACTTGCCGGCGCAACGCATTACAGCTGTGATTCCGGCGAGCTCCCGCGTGCGGCGCCACAGTGCCCTTATACGTTGCCGGCGGGGGAAAGTTCCTCGCCTGATCGCGGGCGCGAAGAGGGGCATTCGGGCATTGGCCGGACCCGCGATTTCGTGATATAATCAACGGAGCGACAACAGAAAGGATGTGCCGTGCGACTGATGAGATACGCCCGCAGCGCGGCGTTCGGCGCCGCATTTTTCATGTCCCTTGCCGCCGTCACCGCGCTGACTCCCGGCGCGGGGACCGAGACCGAGGAGCAGCGGATCGCCCGCATCAACGAGGAGCTCCGCGAGAAGGGTCTCCACTGGACCGCCGGAACCACGTCCGTATCGCTCCTCTCGCCGGAGGAGAAGCGGGCCATGCTCGGCAGCATCGCCCCTCCCCCCGGGGTCGACGGAGGACTTCCCGTGATAACCGCCCCTGAGGGCGCGACGTACGATCCGGTCTTCGACTGGCGCGCGATGGGCGGCGCCACTCCCGCCAAGGACCAGGGCGGATGCGGATCGTGCTGGGATTTCGCCGCGACGGGGCAGCTCGAGTCGCACGTGAAGATATTCGAGGGGCGCGAGGAGGATCTCTCGGAGCAGCAGGTCCTCGACTGCACGCCGTACGACGCCGGCTGCGACGGCGGCTGGGCGAGCGCCGCGTATTACGTATGGATCAACTACGGCGCGGTGCGCGAGGTCTGCCTGCCGTACGAGATGCGCGACGACCTGCCGTGCACGCAGGAATCGTGCGAGCCGATAGCCTGGATGACGAGCTCCCAGAGCGTCGCCAGCGACGTCAACTCGATCAAGGAAGCGCTGCTGACCGGCCCCGTCTACTCGAGCATGTCGATCGTCGACCGCTTCTACGATTACATCTCGGGGTGCTTCAGCTGGGAGGACGAGATCGTCGGGTACCACGCGGTCCTCATCCTCGGCTGGGACGACAACCAGTGCGGCGGCGAGGGGGCGTGGATCATCAAGAACAGCTGGGGGAACGACTGGGGACAGGACGGCTTCGGGTACATCAAGTACGGAAACAACGGCATCGGCGGGAGCGCCCGCCAGATCGTCTACCAGCCGACCGCCGTCAGGGTCGACCTCGACAGCCCAGACGGCGGGGAGATCCTCCCCGTCGGGGAGGATTTCACGATCGGCTGGAGCACCTCGCGCGCGGCCGCCGACTCGATCAGCATCATGCTGAGCCTCGACGGCGGCGGCTCGTACGATCTCACGATAGCGAGAGGCCTGGCAGGCACGGCGACCGAGTATATCTGGAACGTCGACGACCTGCCCGTCACCACCGCGAGGATCAAGGTGGCGGCGTGGCACGGCGGGGCCGTCGGCGGATACGATTTCTCGAGCGCCGATTTCACGATACAGGGGGCCCCGTACCGGTACGTGTCGAAGACCGGAGGGAACATCCATCCCTACTCGACCCCGGCCTGGGCCGCGACGACGATACAGGCCGCCGTCTCCGCAGCCGTCACTGGCGATACGATCATGGTCGAACAGGGGACGTACAACGAGAAGGTCGGCACGGTCAAGGCGATCCGGTTCCTCGGCGGATGGAGCCCGGGGTTCGCCGCGCGGGATCCCGCAGTCTACCAGACGACGATAACGAGCATGGGGAGCGTCGTCTCGTTCGTGTCGGTCCTCGGTCCCTGCGGGATCGAGGGGTTCCGGATCACGGGGGGGACGGGGACCTCCGCGCTGCTCCCCGAGAACGGGATCTACGGGGGCGGGATCTACAGCTACGACGCGAGCCCCGTGATCAGGGACAACGTGATCGTCTCCTGCGGGTACACCGGCACGACGGGGTACAGCGCCGGGGGCGGGATCTCCTGCTACCTCGGCTCGGTCGTGATAGAGGACAACGTGATCGACGGGTGCATCGCCCAGAGCGGAGGCGGGATATACCTGTACAAGGCGACCGCCTCGCTCGCCGGCAACTCGATCTCCGATGCTCACCCGAACGCCGAGTACACCGGCACCAAGCGCGGCGGCGGGATCTACGCCCGCAACTCCTCGGTGACGATGTCGGGGAACGTGATCGAGGGGAACTACGATTATAACTACGGCGCCGGGATCTTCGCCTGGAAGAGTTCGATCTCCCTCGACGGCGACAGCGTGAGGGCGAACGAGGCGCTCACGAACGGCGGCGGGGTCATGACGGACCGCTCCCCGCTCGTGACGAGGCGCGCCTCGATCACCGGCAACACGGCGGTGACCGGAGCCGGGATCTATCACCACGCCGCATCGCTCGATCTGGAGAACACCCTGGTCGCGCTCAATACGGCGTCGGTGATCGGCGGCGGCC
>JAQVGR010000316.1 GCA_028696635.1 Candidatus Krumholzibacteriia bacterium
CCCGGATCGAAGAGATCCTGCAGCATCGAGCTAATTATCACTTCCGTCCCGGACGCACGCACGCAGCATATCGAGGTCTATGCGGCAATAATACTTCAGCACGATAGCCGTTGATCCGCCGCCGTCATCGAGAAACGAGGACAAGATATACCGTTCATTCAACTTCCTCGGCGAATCAAGCGCCGAGCGTTCCCATGCATCCGCCAGGATCTTCCTCACCCTTCGCGTCATGCACCTGGAATTCAATCGTATGTCGATAGGATAGTTGGGAGTTCTCGGTCTGAATATCTGCGTCAGATAATCCATGGCCAGTGAAGCGTCGCAGTTCTGACCGGCGAACAGCGATCCAGCTAGTTCACCGTGCTCCAGAAGTCCGTAAAACAGATCGGGCGTCATGAGTCTCCCGTTGCCGGCTTCCTTCGCATGTCTCGCTGAGCAGCCGAGAATCTTTCCGACCTCTTCTTCAAGCAGGTCGGCATTGATATCGCCATTGGGAAGAAACAACTCGATCAGCGATGTAAGCAGGTCGATCCCGAATGCTTCGAAGAGCCAGTCGCCCGTCTTGCCGCCGCCCTGTCTGCGGAAGGCCTCCCAGAGTATTCGCTCTGTTATCGCGAATTCCTTCGAGATTTCTCTCATCTTGCGAGCTATGGACAAAATCTCCTCTAGATTCCGGCTTGTCACGGGAGGCAAACGATCCTCAGTCCGGTTTCCCGACGGAGAACGGTTCCCGAAAAAAATTCGCAGGGCTTCGAGGTCGAAGCCCGCTTCCGCCAGGGAATCATTGACAAAGCGTCCGCCATGCGCGAGGAATGCGGCAAAGAGGTGAGGCGTACCGACGACTTCATCTCCTGAATCGATTGCAAAATTAATGCTTTCACGGATGACATCCCAGCAGTTCTGCTCGAACTCGTGGCTGTTCATCGATCCTGCCCGCTTACCGTTGCCGGATACATCATCCATCGTCACGCCAGCCCGATTCGCCGCCGCGAATATATCCACGTTGGATAGAAATGCAGAACTATATATGGATGTTTAGCTTAATAAAAAGTAGCGTAATTATATCGAGTCCAGAGGATAAATGTCCAGATTATTTGTCAGTTCGGACTACTGAGGGTGGATGCGGCACTTGCAGAGCGTGTACAGAATTTGGTGCAGGAGTAATCCGGACTTCCTGCGTTCATTATAGCACAATATATAATTCATGCGTGAATCCGTGACATTCTCAACGCGCTCAATCCCCCCCTTGCGCACCATGCTCTCGAGCATCCCCTCTGCGCTCTCGCGCGGTTAACCTCCTTCCTCCGCCCTCTCTCATATTGTCTCCAGTGGCTCCGGCTTGTTGGAGAGATGTAGGGCCAGCCGCGCCTCCTCGGGAGTGAAAATCCGTTTGAGAATGTACAGCTCCGTCCCCGACTTCGTGGCGGTGAACCCAACGGGCTGCCTGTCCAGGTGTCAATGGAGGTTGTGGCCTCTCGTCAGGATATCCGTGATCCGGCGGCCGGGCGGCCGCCGCGGATGACATAGAAAAATTATTATAGGAAATCTGATGAGATGTCAAGGGTTCTGGATCGATTATCGCCGCATTTCTCTCCTTGGATTCTCCCTGACCCCCGGATATACTCTCGGCGGTCAGTCATGCCTCTCCGTGCAGGGGGCTGCAGGCGCCGGAGAGACTTCCAGTTCACCTCACACGAAAGGAAATATCATGGGCCTGTTCGATTTCCTCAAGCAAGCCGGCAAGGATCTGGGGGCGCAGGAAACGGCCAACGAGCGCGAAAAGGCGGCTGCGCTCCAGCGTCAGATCGAGATACTGGGCCTGAAGGTCGAGGGCCTCACCGTGGAGTTCGATGACGGCGTCGCCACCGTACGAGGCAGCACCCCCACGCAGGAAGAGAAGGAAAAGATCGTCCTGACGCTCGGCAACATCCAGGGCGTCTCACAGGTGGACGATCGGCTCACCGTCGGGAAGCCCGAAGCCGAGGCCGTCTTCTACACCGTGCAGCCGGGCGATTCGCTCTCGAAGATCGCCAAGCGGCATTACGGAAACGCAATGAAATACCCGGCGATCTTCGAGGCGAACCGTCCGATGCTGACCGATCCCGACAAGATCTACCCGGGACAGGTCCTGCGCATACCGCCGCTCAAGGGCTAGGGAACGGCGGCGGCGTCCTCTTACAGCCCGGAGACGACCGACTGGAACTTCTTCAGGGCGTCCTGCAGGGCGGTATTGTCCATGTGCTCGCTTGCCATCTGCATCAGCCTGGGCATCGCCTCCTGCAATCCGTTCGAGGCGCTCTTGTACTGTTCCATCGCGTCCTTGAGCTGGGAGGGCGGGTTGTTCTCCCAGTCGGGATGCTCGTCGTTGATCTTCTTGATCGCCGGCACGAGCTTCTCGAACTGGCCGGCGAACGCGTTGACCGCCGAGGCGATTTCCTCGGGGGCGCCGGCCTCGTTGATGGCGGCTGTCAGACTCTCTATCGCCTTGGTGGCGGTGGAGAGCAGTGTTTTCTCCTGCTGGTACTTCGCTCCGCTGCATCCGAAGAGCAGCATCGCGGCCAGGGCGACGGCGAGAACTCCGTATGCCTTCACGATACAACCTCCCTTTCTTTGATGGGCGGCGCCGGTCTCGAACGTATGAAACCGCCCGGCAGATTCCCGCCCGCTGCCTGCTTTTTCCATTTCGAGGCGAAGTGTGAGCGCCTCTTTCCTCCCTGTCAACAGATTCATTCCGTCCCGCGAAGGGGACCAGGCAGGAGATCTCAGATGCCGCTTCAGGCGGGACGCGGACGGGATCCAGCGAGCTTCCTGAAGATGAACAGGAGCAGCAACGCGACGAGGATCACCGCCACCACCGGCAGCGCCAGCGAAACGACCGTGCCGACGACCGACGCGGCCGACTCCCCCGTCGAGACGACGGGATTGCCGAACCCGGCCGTGGTCGCCGTCGATGTGCCCCTGAGCAGAACGGTCGAGCCCTGCACGATCCCCGCCACCCCTCCCCCGGCGATGATCCCGAGCGGCCAGCGCAGCAGCGGCGGCATCTCGCCGAGGACCGACACGGTGATGATCGCCCCGGCGATGACAGCCACGGGGGTCGCGATCACGTCGAGGAGATGGTCGACCCAGGGGATGTAGTAGGCGCCGATCTCGATCACCGTGGCGACCGCGAAGGCGATCGTCGCCGGCCACGACCCGATCCACTCGAACCCGGTGGAGAG
>JAQVGR010000317.1 GCA_028696635.1 Candidatus Krumholzibacteriia bacterium
CGGCGCGAAGACGAGATCGTACGTCCCCACGGGGAGCGTGATCACGTACGCCCCGGTCGCCGGGTCGGTGGCGCTCCAGACGACCGCCTCGCCGCCGAGCCTGACCGTGATATCGGCGGCGATCCCCATGCCGGTCTCGCCGTCGGTGACATGCCCCGCGATGCTCCCCGAGGGAAGCTGCGCGAGGGTGACGTCCTGCACGGTCGTCTCGTCGGCCGTCACCGTGATCGCCGTCGTCTGGGTCTCGTACCCGAAGCGCGAGACCTCCAGTGTGTGATCGCCGGCGACGACCTGCATCGAGTAGTGGCCCCCCGCGTCGCTGAAGACGCGCTGGCCGGTGTCGACGATGAGGATCTTCGCGTTATCGATCACCGGGCCCGTAGAGCTGTAGACCGTCCCCTCGAGGGTCCCCACGCCGGCAAGGGCCGCCGTGACGGCCGCGAACGCGTTGACGCGCCCCCAGCCGTACGAGTTGTCCATGCCCGGGTCGCCGAGGTCCACGGCCGTCTGCGCGACGAGCTGCTTCATCAGCTCGACGTCCATGGTCGGATTGGCCTGCTTCATCAGCGCGGCCACGCCGGCCATGTGCGGCGCCGCCATCGACGTGCCGCTCCAGTCGCCGGCGCCGTAGTTCCACTCCCAGGTCCCGCCGGGGACCGAGGAGTAGATCTTCACGCCGGGGGCGGCGATGTCGGGCTTGATCCACGTGCCGACGTACGGCGGCGTGTTCCACGTGACGGGACCGCGGCTCGAGAAGCTCGCGATCACGTCCATCGAGTCGGTCGCGCCGACGCCGAAGGCGCTCGGGACGTTCCCCGGGCTCCCCGTGGTCGAGGCGTTCGGCCCCGAGTTGCCGATCGAGATCGCGGGGAAGACGTTCGCCGCGATCATGTTGTCGACCGGCACGATCATGTCGGGGTAGGTGCCGGTGGCGCCGAGCGACATGTTGATGACATCGGCGCCGTCGTCGGTCGCCGGGTTGCTGTCGGGATCGATGATCCACTCCATGCCGCCGATCACCTGGGCGAAGCTCCCGCTCCCGCCGGGGAGGACGAGGGCGTGCATGAACTGCGCCCCCGGCGCGACGCCTATGCTGTAGCCGCTGGCGTTCCCGCCGACCTGTGTCCCGGTGGTGTGCGTCCCGTGCCCGTCGGTGTCATGGGGCACCGAGCCGGGAACGAGGTTCCCGTTCGAGTCGAACTCGCCCCAGCCTCCCGGATAGGTCGGGTCGCCCGGGCTGGTGGTGACCATCTTCCCCGTAAGGTCGGGATGGTCGACATCCACTCCGGTGTCGATCCCCCCCATCACCACGCCGGAGCCGTTGAACCCGTAGGTCGTCCAGACCTGCTTGGCCCCGATCTTCTTGATCGAGTCCCACAGCTGGGACTGGCTCTGGCCGAGAGCGGGGCGTTCGTCGCTCTCGGGGCGGGGCGGTATCGATACGGTGAAGTTCTCGAAGACCTCGATGACGTCGGGGCGCGCGGCGAGGTTCTCGATCACGTCGGGCGTCGCCTGGACGAGCATGACGTTGTCGAGCCAGAACCTCCTCGTCTGCCTGACCTTCTGCCTGACAACCGGTCTGTCGAGGTAATCGACGACGGGCCGCTGGGCCCGCTCGGCGACATTGCGCAGCTCCGCCGTGAAGCGGGGCTTCGAGCCGCCGTACAGCCTCGTGTCGGCGCGTCCGTGCAGCCGGACGATCGCCGTGACGTACTCGTCGGACGAGGCGGTGGAGATCATTCTCGCGAGCTCCGGCGAGATCTTCGCGCGCTGTTCCTCGCGCGCGTCGACCGCGAACAGCGACGGCAGCATCACGAGAAGGACCAGAAGCACCGCCGCGGCCGCGAGAGGATATCTTTTCGATGACATCGTCTATCCTTTCGATGGCGGCCGGCCTCCAGGCCGGCCCGGGGTTCACTTCCGGCCCGTCAGTTCTTGACCTTCTTGTCCTGGACGACCTCGAAGTAGCAGACCTGGTAATCCTCGACGTCTCCGAAGACGCTCTCGCCGTTCGGGCTCGCGTCGGGATCGCAGACGGAGAGCACTGCCCTGGTCCAGAGCTTCTCCTTGAAGAACTCGACCCCGCCGCAGTGGGCGGCGAAGACCGACGCCTCGGGGACTCTGAACTCGGTCAGGTACTCGATGTCGAGGTACGGCGCCTCGGTCGGGAACAGGTGCATGATGTTCAGGCTCGATGCGATCACCTGTTCGTTCTTCTCCCAGTCGCTGCTGAGGTTCCAGTCGACGAAGAGCGCCACGTTGAGATCCTGCTCGAACTCCTCGGCGAGCCGCTGGGACGCGCGCGGGATGCGGATCTTCCAGACGACGAAGATCTTCTTGTTGGGGACCCAGATCTTCCCGTTCTGGAAATAGATCCCGTCGCACTCCTCGGTGGCGCCGAGCTGCTCGATCCCCCGCTCCCAGACATGGACGTGGGGATACGGATCGGGAGCCTGCCCGGGGTAGACGCGCGGCGGGTTGAACCCGAGCCCGTCCGCCACCCGGAACTCGCCCCCGTCGAGCCAGGTCTGGACGTCGACGTCGGCGGAGATCCCCTCCTGGACCATCCGGACCACCGTCCCGCTCCCCTCGATCAGGAAGGTCTCCTGCGCGCGGAGAGCCGGGGACAGGCCGGCCAGGACAAGGAGAAGGACGAGGCCTGTCAGCCTCCTGTAATTCATGACAACCCCCTCTTGCTTGTTGTGGCCCCGCGCCGCGCTGGGGCGCGGGCGCCCTGGTTTACAGCCTCCTCCGCGGGCTCACCTCCTTCAGCCATGCGGATGCGCGCGGGCTGCCGCGCGCGCGGCCGCTTCCTCGTGTGAACGGATTCAGCGATTGATATATCGAACGGTATCGGATGGCCCCCTCCCGCCTCTGATACGGCGGGAACGGCGCGCACGCGCGGGCGGCAAGGTCCGCCCGAAAGACAGAAAGGGCAGGAGCAGCGTCCCTCGCGGATCGACGCGGCTTTCGGCGCCGCTTCGGCGCGCGGGGGGCTGATGCGAGATCATGGATGCGGATGCAGCCGTCCTGACCGTCCGGTCGCCTGACTTCTGCGCCCGTCCCCACCACGGTCCTCACCGGCTGGACTAGCGGATCGATATGACGGATTCCGGCCTGGTCGGACCGCTTCCCCCTGGAACGGCCGTATTGTACCACAGCGGGGGCGGACGGTCAAGGAGGAGACGGAAGGTTAAACCTTGTAAATCGGTCC
>JAQVGR010000318.1 GCA_028696635.1 Candidatus Krumholzibacteriia bacterium
ATCACTAATGTTAAAAATGTTAACTTAATGGTTACAACTGCCGACACTATTCCTGCGGTTGTTACAATGCAAGATGTTGCTAACGTTAATGTAACAAGCTATGTCGGATCTTCCCGGTCAAGCCGAAAGGGGCCGGCGGTATTCGACCAGCCGGAACTCCTTCCCCGTCTCCATGCGGATCGCGCGGTCGGTGGCCGTCTCTAACCCGAGACGCCCGGCGAGCAAGTCGAGCGCGCCCGGATCGACGAGCCGCATGAACCCCTCGAGCAGGCGCAGGCTCTCATATTCTGTCGGCGTGACCTCGTCGAGGCCCTCGGATGGGAGCTGGAGAACGACGGAGAGGACTCCCCCCGGACGGAGCCAGCGGGCCGCCTTCGAGACGACTGTCTCCGCGTCGACGTACTCGATCACCAGCGCGCACGAGACGAGATCGATCGATCCCGGCTCGAGCTCCACCGCCGCGATGTCCGCGCATATCGTCTCGAGACCCGGGACCGATCCCGTGTACCGCTCGCGCGTCGTCTCTATATATTCGGGGTTGATGTCGACGGCGACGACCCGCCCGAGGAAATGGCCGCGCAGGTGCTCGAAGCCGTTCCCCGCCGAGCATCCGAGCACGGCGACCGACACGGGCTCCCACCGCTCGACGGACTCGCGCAGGATGCCGGAGAGCAGCTGCGCCTGCGCCACCGCGCGAGAGGCCATGTGCGCCTCGTAATCGGCGGCGGGGATGCTGAGCCAGGGATTCGGGGTGCCAGTCACAGCGACTCTCAGAAATACCCGTTCAGTCCGACGAAGACGATCCCCGCGTCGAGCTCCCATGTTCGAATCGCCGTATCATAGCGCCTGTCCCAGGCGCCGCCGTCCTCCCGGTACGCCGATTCCTCTCCCGTTCTTCGCTGGTACAGCAGGGAGACGCGGTACTCGGTGTGTATGGAAAAACTCTTCGTGATGAAATATTCCGCCCCGATGAGGCCGAGTCCGCCGGCGGTCCAGCCGGAATCGCTGTCTGTGAACGTCTCCACCAGCGAGCTCCCGTCAGCGTAGCGGATGGTGCGCACGCGATCCGAGGAGCTGCTCAGATATCCCGTCACCGGCCCCGCGCCCGCGAAGATCGACAATCTCCCCTCGTGCCGAAGATAGCCCAGATACAGCGCCTCGAACAGCACTGTGAGGTTGTCGCTGTCCAGCTTCGTCTCTTCTTCCGACCATTCGTCCTCGGCTTCGAGAAACACCAGGTCGAACTCGGAATTGCTGTCCTCGAAGTTCACGTCGACCCTGACACCGATCCGCACTGCCGAACGCTTCGTCAGATGGCGCTTCACGCTCAGGTCCGTCACGCCGAATATGTTCGTACTGCCGCCCTCCACCAGGAACTGGATCGCCCAGGCCCCCGGGCGGAGCGAGTTCGCGGTCGCGTCATTCTCCGGCGGAGGCCCCTCCTGCGAGCGGACCGGCGCCGTCCACGCCGCCGCCGTCAACACGGCGATCAGCACGAGATGCCCCCTGCGCCGTCCTGTTGTTCTCATCCGTCTCCTGCCGGATACTCCGCAGCCCGGGTGAAGCGCCGGTTATTCCCCCACCGGCTTGTAGATGAACTCCCTGCTCAGCAGGACCTCTCCGCCTGGACCGAGCACGTCGACCCGCCAGGCGCCGGCCCATGTCTCGATCATCGTCTTGCAGCTCCAGGTCCGCCACGAGGCCGACTTGACCGTGAGGTCCACGCGCGCCATTTCCTCCTCGCCGAAGTACCAGACGTGCGTGACCGTCGTCGTGTCCCCGGCGCCGGCGATCCGCGTGAAGCAGCAGATCCGGTCGACCGGCTCGAAGAACTGCGAGTTGCCCCCGACCGGCGCCATCTCCTCGACGCCGAGGCAGAAGACCATCTCGTCGACGGCGAGCCCGCCCCCGGCCGCAGCGACGGCGGCGGTATCGATCTGCCCGGCGGCCGGCCCGGCCGACAGGGCGGCGAACAGCGCCGCGAACATGACTATGCGCATCATATCCGACCTCCTTCAAAGGTCCCCGGCCCGGCGGCCGGGGACGGGTATCCCTATTTCGGCCGCGGCTGCCCCCGTCGTCCGGTCGCCGCGACCACGATCAGGCCGACGACGATCCCGGCGATCACGCCGGCGATCGTCCAGGGGAAGAGGTTGTGCAGCAGGACGCCGGCGGTCAGGCCTGCGGCCGCCCCGAAGAGAAATCCGTAGCAGAACCCCGCTCCCCATCGCTTCATCGTGCTCCTGACCATGGTCGCCTCCGTTGGAAATGGCTGCCGCCGCCACACGAGGACGGTTGCGCAGTCCGAGGCGGCGAGCCGGCGCCTCATGAGGGCCGTCTATTCGTGAGATTCGCACCGGCGACGCGCCCCGTCCCCGCCGCGGGTCCCAGTATAGCGGCTCCACGGCGCCCTTCCAAACGGAATCTGCCCGCGGCCGCTCTCGTGCCGGATTGCACGGTCTACCTGTATGTGATATAATAACAACGGGTCTCGGCGGTCCGCTCAACAGATGCGGACCCGGGACCCGTTGCGCCTGATACGGCGCTCACGAGGAGGAAGATATGCACCGCCGCCGCGCACCGCTCGCCGCCGCATTTGCGGCCCAGTTGTTTTTTCTCCCCGCGGCGGCCGCGGATGCCGCCCCCGTCCACACGACGTACCTCTGGCACATGCACCAGCCGATCTACTGGCCCGCGTCGAGCGCGTGGACCCCGCACCGCTACGAGACGGCCTACGAGACGATCACGCTGGGCCATTCTCAGAACGACGTCTTCGAGATCTTCAACAAGGACGACCGCGTCCACGACTACCAGGACTACCCGCGAACGGCTCTCTCGATGATCCTCGACATCCCAGACGCGGGGGCCCAGGTCAGCTTCGCCGCCGCCCTCGTCGAGAACGTGAAGAGCCTCGCCGACAACGGGTGGAACGGCGGGCGGTACGCCGCGGACTGGTACAGCGACTACCGGACGGCCCGCTCCTGGACCACCTCGGGGGGGCGGCGGCGCCTCGACATGGTGCTGGTCGCCGCGCACCATCCGATCGCCCCGCTGATCGACGAGAACGCGTTTCGCCGCGAGATCGAGGTGGCGAAGGCCGCCTACGGCACGGCATGGGGGGACGCCCTCTACTCGAAGGGGTTCTTCCCCGCCGAGACGTGTTTCTC
>JAQVGR010000319.1 GCA_028696635.1 Candidatus Krumholzibacteriia bacterium
CGCCACGATCTCCCGGAGCGATCCGCCGATCTTCAGCCGCCCGATGATCACGCCGCCTCCGGCCCCCCGCGGGGCGCCGCCCCCGCGCCGCGGGGGGATGCCTGCCTGCAGGTCCGTATCCTGTTGACCAGCATGGAAGTATACGCGACCGGACCGGCCGGGGGAAGGAAAAGCGGCGCCCTCGCGTCGATTGCCGTCCGGTCCGCGCCCCGCTCCGCGCAATCCCGATGCGGATTGCGAGCGTCGAGCGGGTATATTATAATTCATTATATATCACGCTCTTTTCGGGAGGAAACCTTCCATGCGACGGATGATCCGGGTTTTGCAATATACCCTCAGGCCGGTCTTTACCGTTTCGGCGATCCTCGCCGCAACCCTGACCCTTCCCTGGCCCGCCGGGGCCCAGAACCGTTTCGAGACGATCCACCGCGACGTCATCCGCCGCCTCGAGGTCCCCCGGGCCGCCGGCGCAGGAAGGTTCCTGCGCGCCCCGCAACCGACTCCGGCGCAGACGGCGATCGACGTGCTCCACTACGACGTCGACATCGCCTGCGATCACCTGACCCTCCTCGTCGAGGGACGCGTCACGGCGCTTATCGAGGCGGTCCAGGGCGGCGTGACGGCGATCGAGTTCAACGCCGATCCGGTCCTCGTGATACTCGCCGCCGAGCTGGCCGGCTCGGGGAGCGCCCCGTTCGCGCGCTCGGGAGACGTCGTCGCCGTCACCCTGCCGGCGCCCCTCGGCGCGGGGGAGCGGACCGAACTGACGCTGCTCTACCGGGGGGCCCCGACGACGGCGGCCGGCACGGGATTCTTTATCAGGTACGACGGCGCGACGCCGGTGATCTACACGCTCAGCCAGCCGTGGAGCGCGCGGACCTGGTGGCCGTGCAAGGACTACCCCGACGACAAGGCGACATTCGATATCGCACTGTCGGTCAAGGAGCCCCTGACGGCGGCCTCGAACGGCGTCCTGCTCGCCGTGGACGACACGACCCGGTGGTCGCAGCCGTTCAAGAGGCACCGGTGGCGCGAGAGCTATCCCATGTCGCCGTACCTCTTCTCGATCGCGGCGACCGAGTACGTCCAGCTCACCGACGAGTTCGTCTACGCGGTGGCCGGCACGATGCAGGTCGTCAACTACGTCTACCCGCGGCTCGCCGCGGCGGCGGCGATCGATCTCGACATCCAGGTCCCCGCGCTCCGGTTCTTCTCGCAGACCTTCGGGCTCTACCCGTTCATCGGCGAAAAGTACGGGGTCGCCCTCTGCCGGATCGGCGGCGGGATGGAGCACCAGACCCTGTGCAGCTACGGCGACTTCCTGATCCGCGGCGACCACTACTACGACTGGCTCTATATCCACGAGCTCGCCCACCAGTGGTTCGGCGACCTGATCACCTGCCGCGACTGGACGCACATATGGCTCAATGAGGGATGGGCAAGCTACTCCGAGGCGCTGTGGTTCGAGCATGTCGACGGCCCGCAGGCCCTGCACGACTACATGGAGACGCACGACGAGCCGCACCGCTGGAGCGGACCGATCCTGAGAGACCCCGACAGCGACGATCCGTGGTATTACTTCGACCCGGTCGTCTACAGCAAGGCCGCCTGGGTCCTCCACATGCTGCGGCATATCATGGGCGACGCACCGTTCTTCGAGGCGACGAGGGGATACGTCGCGGCTCCGCAGTTCCGCTTCGGCGCGGTCGACACGGAGGAGTTCATCGCCTTCTTCGAGGGGTATTACGGAGGCGACCTCCACTGGTTCTTCGACCCGTGGCTCTCGCGGGAAGACCGCCTCGTGTACGAATGGGACTGGAACCGCTGGGTGGAGAACGGCGAGGAGCGCCTCTCGATCATGGTGCGGCAGGCCGTCGAGCTGCCCTACGCGATGCCGGTCGATCTCGAGATCGTCACGGCCGCGGGCACGATCAGGGAGAAGCTGTGGGTCGACGACATCGAGGAATCGTTCGTCCTGTCTCCGGGCGCGACAGTCCAGGATGCGGCCCTCGACCCGGACCGCTGGATCCTCTGCGACGTCGCGCGCGCATCCGCCGGGGGCGGCGGCGAGACCCCTGAGGCGGCCTTCCTCCTGCAGAACTACCCCAACCCCTTCAATCCCTCGACGACGATCAGCTTCGGGCTCGACGCTCCGTGCCGGGCGACGCTTCGCGTCTACGATGCGCGCGGCGCCCTGGTCGCGACGCTCGTCGACGGAACCCTCGGCGAGGGGATCCACCGGACGCGATGGGACGGCACCGACGAGAGCGGCGATCCGGTCGCGTCGGGCGTCTACTTCTGCCGCCTCTCGGCGGGCGGGAACCTGTTCGCGCGGAAGATGCTGCTGCTTCGCTGATATGGATCCGGCCGGCGGCGCGTCATCGGCTCGAAGGCGCTCCACGGCCGCTCCGCTTCGAGATGCTGACGAAACAATCGCTCGAACCGGTTTCAGAGACCTCCATCCGGATTCCCCGGACCTCTTCGACGAACGACGCATAGTACCGCAGGGCAGCGATATCGGTCTGGATCAGCGTGCTGTACGCTCTCTCCCTGTTCATGATCTCGCTCTCGCCGATGCAGAGCCTCGGCTCCTCCGACCCGCTGAAGGCGTCGATCACGGCGATATAGTACGCGTTCATCGCGTCATGCTCGCGCGCGATCCCCATCTTCCCGATCAGGGAATATTCCCCGACGGCGACGTAGACCGCGATGAACGACACGAGCGCCGCGCGCTTCAGCGCGCTCCCCGACTGCTGCGCGCTTCGCAGCGCGGATATCAGCATCGACCCGGCGAGGACGGAGAAGAACGGCGTGCACGAAAAGGCGTAGAGCTCGCTCACCCGGCTGATGAGAACGACGGGGATCAGGCCGGCCGCGAGGAGGATCAGGGCCGCGAACGCGGTGTTCCGCTCACCGCGCCCGGCCCGGATGATTCCTCCCGCCGCCGCGGCAAGCGCCCCCCCCGACACAAGTCCCGCCGCGAGTATCCGCCAGACCGAATGCGAGACGAAGATGTCGAGCGTGTTTCCGAAATAGAAAGCCGCCCCCAGCAGCAGACCCGCGTTCCCCGCCGATGCCCCGGGGCCCGACAGGCCGTACCTGCCCCCGGCCGCTCCGGAGGTGACGGCCCCGAGCAGCGCATGCCGCGCCGCCGCGTACACGATC
>JAQVGR010000320.1 GCA_028696635.1 Candidatus Krumholzibacteriia bacterium
CTTTATAGACAACGTGTACTTCCACAAGTGACGGTGTACGCCGACCGGACGCGGAGGAATGGAGACTCGATGACAGGCACAGCGACCGCCGGCCCCGGCCGCGCATCGGCGGCCATGCGGCTCCTCGCAGCCGCGGCCGCCGCGCTCGCGCTCATCGCGGCGTTCGGCTGCGACCGCGAAGAGGCGGAAGAGTACCGGCTCGTCTGGGAGGACGAGTTCGAGGGCGAGGCCGGCGCCTCCCCCGACACGGCGTACTGGGACTTCGACGTCGGGACGAACTGGGGGAACAACCAGCTCGAGTACGACACCGACCGCCCGGAGAACGTCTCGCTCGACGGCGAGGGGAACCTCGCCATCACCGCCCGCGAGGAAGAGTACCTGGGGTGCGACTACACCTCGGGACGGATCGTCACCCGAGACAGGGTCGAGTACGCGTACGGGCGGTTCGAGGCGCGGATCCGCCTCCCCGTCGGCCAGGGGATCTGGCCCGCCTTCTGGCTCCTCGGCGCCGACATCGACGCGGTCGGCTGGCCCGAGTGCGGCGAGATCGACATCATGGAATACCGGGGGCAGGAGCCGAACATCGTTCTCGGCAGCCTGCACGGTCCGGGCTACTACGGCGGCAGCGCCATCTCGAAGCGCTACCTGCTGGAGGGCCCGGGGTTCGATGCAGGCTTCCACCTCTTCGCGGTCGAGTGGAGCGAGGACCGCATCACCTGGTACGTGGACGACACCGCGTACTTCACCGTCACGCCGGACGACGTGCCGGACGGCGGGCGGTGGGTCTTCCGCCATCCGTTCTTCATCATCCTCAACGTCGCCGTCGGAGGGAACTTCGTCGGCCCGCCGAACGAGTCGACCTCGTTCCCCCAGACGATGCTGATCGACCGGGTCAGGATCTACCGGCGTGGCGGCTGAACAGGGCCGGGCGGGCGCCCGGCGCGCTCAGATCGACACGTGGAAGTAGGTCCTGATCTCCCACTCGGTCCCGTTGTCCCCCGGAGCCGTCGGGTCGCAGACCAGCGAGCCGCCGGGGCCGGGCACCTCGGCCGGGCAGTACCGCGGCGAGTGCTCGTCGAGCGACCGCCACAGCCCCCGGATCCCGATGCGCGTCTGCGGGAACCCGAACCACCGCGGCGAGCCGAGCGAGTACGAGACGTCCCCCATCAGCTGCACCGGATAAGTCAGGTTGAAGTCGCGGTGGTAATCGTACGGCCCGAAGTCGTTGAACTTCGTGTGGGCCGCGAGAGCCATCTTTCCCCAGGTGAACCTCGCGTCCCCCCCGAACCTCTCGACCAGACGCGGGTCGTCGCCGTTCGGCTCGGCCTGCCCGGCGAACAGGTGCGCCACGAGGCGCTTGCCGCCGCGAACCGCCGACACGATCCTCGCGTTGACCTCCCAGAGGTCGCGCGGGGGGGTCGAGGCGGGGAAGGCGAAGGTCGTCCTGCCGTCCTCGAGGATCCCGATCCCCGCGTCCATCGAGGTCGGGAAGTGCCGGAAGACCAGCCCGAGCGACCAGGCGAGCGAGGCGTCCTCGCGCATGTCGTTGTCCCACGCCCACATCCAGCTCGCCGGGTTCGGATCCCAGGTGATCATGATCTCCCCGGCGACCGCCTCGCGGTTCGCCCGCACGGCGAACGGGTCGTCGAGGACGTTGCGCAGGCGGCCGGGGTCGGGCGCATCAGCCGGTATGGGGCCGATCACCGGCTTCTGCCAGAGGAAGTTCGGGCCGATCTGGAAGTTCCCCACGTTCACGGCGAGACCGGTGAGCAGGTTCGCGTTGTTCCCGATGCCGCTCTCCTTGAGCGTCCATCCGGTGTAGGTTATCGTCTGTGTCGGACCGCCGTCGGCGACGACGCCATAATATCCCCCCTGCGCGTACCAGTGCCAGCGGCCGCTCTCGTATGTCACCTTCCCCTTGGCGCCGAAGGCGTCCGAGGCGAGGACCTCGTCGGCGAGTATCCGGTACCCGCCGCCGGCGGCCTCCTCGGCGACCTGGAACTCCTCCCCCTTCTTCGTCGACCCGGACCAGATCCCCCCCGCCTCGATCCCCAGCGGGCCGATCGAGGTGGCGAACTGCAGCGTCGCCTTGCGGGTCGGCGGGAGCGGGATCGCCACCGAGCTCGATATCGACGACTGGCGGGCGAACTCCTCCTGGAAGATCGCCGTCGCGTCGAGACGTCCGACCCGGCGGTTGTACTTGACCATCACGAGCGGGTTGGCCCCCCACCAGACCTGCGGGCCGTAGACGAGCTTGATCCCGTCGAAGGCCTTCCTCCCGGTCATCTCCAGGCCGACCGGGGCCTCGCCGTTGTAGATGTCGACGTTCTCGCCGTAGTATGCGTCGCGGTACAGTCCGAAGAGATCCCCCTCGTGCCCCCAGTGCGTGTGCCCGGCCCGGTAGAAGCCGTCGAGGAGGAACCACTCGTCCTCCCACCGGACGCTCGCCCGGTAGATCTTGACCCGCTCGATATCGCGCAGCTCGACCTGTCCGTCGTCCGTCTGGACGGTGACGCGGCGCCCCCGGTTCTCGTAGAAGATCTCGTCGATCGGGTTGACCGGCACGTTCCCCAGTATGTTCACCGAGAGGTCGCCGGTCACCGCGCCCGTCGGGTTCACCTGCGCGTCGACGTAGAACGACTGCATCTGATCGAACCCGCGGTACGACGGATAGGTCGCGGCCGGGAACTCCGAGGGCGGCGTGCTGACGTTCGATCCCCCCGTGCTGTACGTCTCGAACTCCATCCGCACGCCGGCCAGCTTCACCCGCTCGAGGGAGGCGGCGACCAGGTCGGCCCGGTCGGCCCGCGCCTCGTGCATCGCCGTGACGCCGTGGATCGCCCCGAAGTGCGCCCTGATCGCGGCGAGGTCGGTCCCCGAGGCGTACGGGTCGAGGGTGAACGCATCCTTGAGGGCGTAGTACGCGGCGCGCGGGTAGAGCTCGTAGAACCCCCGGTCGTCGGGGTACCCCTTGGCCGTGATCCCCCACCACTCCTCGTTCATGTTGTTCCCGCCCTCGACGTAGTCTTCGGGGTATCCCCTGTTCGGCCACGAGGCGTTTGTGTCGTGGATGTCGAGGCGGACCTCCTGCATGTACTTCCACCAGCCGTCGCTCCACTGGAAGACGAACCCGCCGATCGCGTTCCCGGCGCGCCCCTTCCCG
>JAQVGR010000321.1 GCA_028696635.1 Candidatus Krumholzibacteriia bacterium
GCGTGGGCCATCGCATCCCATACGGTCGGCCTGTCGATCAGGTTCGCCTGCGTCGAGTACTGCGCCCCGACATGATGACCCGCCGCAATGACCGCGCGCGACCCGGTGTGCGCGGCGACGCGCCCCCCCGCGTCGACCATCGCGACCTGCCGCACCGCCTCTCCCTCGTCGGCGGCGAGGAGCCCTCTGAGCGCCTCGGGGGCGGCGCGCCCCGCTCGCATCATGGCGAGCCCCAGCGGGCCGTACGAGGGATCGACGAACGACTGCGTCGCGACCGCCCCCACCCCCGCCTCGGCCCACGGCACGATCGGCCCGACGCTGAACCAGTGCGACTGCACGGCGACCCCCATCTGACCGGTGAGGGAATCGCGGGCGACGATCGAGTAAGTACACACAGGCCGCAGCGGATCAGCTGCGGCCTGTGCACGGAAGGGCAGTGCGATGCACACTGCCGCGGCGAACACATGCGATGCGCGTTTCATGGAGACCTCCTCTGTCAGGCGGCGCTCGAGTGCCGTCAGCATTATAAGGAGGATATCCCGCGGTTTACAGGGGAAAGCCCCTTCGGGGCTATTTTCCATCCCACCCCGCCAGGCGGGCCCAGAGGTGCCAGGCGGCGTACGCCTTGAGGTTCGCGTTCAGCGGTTGGCTGTGGGCCGAGATGCAGGTATACCATTCTCCCGGATGGGCGTTCTGCCAGTCGATCGCCCAGTTCCGGTCGCGGGTTCCGTTGGCGTCGCTGTCGTAGTCGCAGTTGTCGTTCGCTCCAAGATGCAGATAGCGGACCCCGTCGGGGTCGTACGACTCGATGTCGGCGAAGTCGTAGAGGACCCTGTCGTTGTCTCTGCACCAGGCGCGGATCTGCTCGTTGCGCAGGTGGAGGTTCCCGCCCTCGCCGCTCCCGTCGAGGTGCCCGGTCATGTAGACGAAGACGACGTCGGGATAGTCGGTCTCGAGGGCGTCCATCAGCGAGAGGTAGTTGTCGATGTACGCTTCGCTCGCGGAGCTGACCTGGCCGCACCAGGACCAGATCACGACATTGACCTCGGCGTGGGCGTCGAGATAGTCCCTCGTCGCCGCCGCCCAGGCGCTCCCGTCGGGATTGCCGAGGTCGTAGGCGCCGGAGAAGGGGGTGTCGCGCAGGTCGAGGGCCCCGCCGGCCCCGCCGGTGTTGTATGCGTAGAGATCGCCGAGGAACGAGACGAGACCCGTCATCCCGGTGGTGAGCTGGCTGCCGTGCGAGGTGTGCCCGTAGGCGATATGCAGAGAGTCCTTCGCCGCCTCTATCGCGCTCTCGGGGATCGCCCCGATGTCGCAGCAGGTGTGGTCGACGATCAGGAGGGTGTCGAACGGCGTGGTAGGAGTGGTGTCGCCGTCCCCGGGGTCCGGCGCCGCCGGATCGTCCTCCGAGCACGAGACGAACGCCGCCGCGAGGAGCGCGGCGGCAAGTATCGATAGCGCATGCTTTCCCATCATACCGGCATCCTCCTGATATACATGTATAGCGGTTCAGGGGATATCCATGCAAGAATCGTGTGAAAATGATCGGGGCGCGGCGGAATCCGCCGCGCCCCGTCCCGCTCGTAACGCTGCGGGTAACTGCTATTTCAGGCGCTCGTCATCGGGCGCGATCTTCTTCATCTTCTCGTACTGCTTCTCGTACTCCTCGGTCCTGCCGCACTTGCCGAGCAGGTCGAGATGGAGGAACCCCACGTCGACCCCGGAGACCTCCTCCTCGGGGTCCTCGATGTCCTTGCCGTGGTAGGAGAGCCCCTTCTCGAGTGTCGAGAGCGCCTCTTCGTATCGATTCATGTCGCGGTAGACCCTCGCGAGCCACACGTAGGCGTCATAGTGCGTCTCGCGCGTCTCGATCGCCTTCAGCAGCGCCTTCTCCGCCTCCTCGTACTTCTTCATCTCCCAGTACGCCTCCCCCTTGTGCCGCCACGGGCACGACCACTTCGGGGACTTCTCGTTGAGCTTCTCGTACAGGGCGACCGATTCGTCGTACCGCTCCAGCTCGAGCAGGATGTTGGCGTACTGGAACATATTCCTCGCGCTGAGGCTGTCGGCGTTCTCCGCGAGCATCTCGAGGTTCCTGTCGAGCTCTATCAGGGCGAGATAGGCGAGCACGACCGTGGCGTTGTGATTGACCGTGTCGGCTCGCATCTGCTCGTACGACTCCCACGCCTTCATGAAGTTCTCCGTGGTGCGGTCCCCGAGGTAGATGCTGAACAGGCTCTTCTCCTGCGCGACGGCGCCCGAGGTGATCAGCATCAGAGCCGCAACCGTAAGCAACATCGTCTTTTTCACCGTTTCCTCCCTGCAGTGTTCGCGTCGCGCCACATCGGCGCGCCGCCGGTCTCACTCAATATAAACGCCGGCGGCGGCGCGATCATGCGAAAATTTCCGGGGACGGCTACAACCGCAGGAGGACCAGCGCGAGCGCCGCCGCGGCAAGCCCCGCCGCAGCGGTACGGCCCAGGCGCTCCCGCCAGACGGCCCGCCCGAGGATCGTCGACCCGAAGATCACGGCGAGGTTGATGAACGGGAAGGCGATCGAGGCGGGGACCGACCGCAGGGCGAGCAGGGTGAAGACGGTGCTCAGCAGATTCGGCAGGCCGAGCAGCAGGCCGAGCAGGACGGTGGGGCGGGAGATCCGCCGCCGCCCCGCGAGGATCAGCAGCCAGGTGAACAGGGCGGCGGAGCCGAAGAGGATGAAGGTGAACAGGAGCCGCTGCGAATCGGGGGCCGTCTCGCGAAAGGCCTTCAGGAGGACATCGCCGAGCCCCATCACCATGAACATCGCAGCCATCAGCCACAGGAACCCCGCTCCGGCCGACCGCCCGCGGCCCCGGCCGATTCCGAGCCCGAAGAGGACGATCGCCGCAATCCCCGCAGCCAGGCCTGCCCACTGCGCCGGCCGCGGCGACTCGCTCCAGAGGAAGATCGATGCCGCGACGGGAACCGCCACGGACAGCCTCATCACGGTGACCGGCACGGCGAGCGGGCCCCTGGCGATCCCCGCCATGAGGATCAGAAACCCGAGGACGTAGTCGGCTCCCGTCACGGCGCCGAGCGCGACGGTCCTGACGGAGATCCCGCCGGCCGCTCCGCGCAGGAGCAGCAGGGACAGCCCCGCGGCG
>JAQVGR010000322.1 GCA_028696635.1 Candidatus Krumholzibacteriia bacterium
CTCGGGATTGCTTGCCACGCTCACCTTCGCCTGCATGTGCTGATCAAGGATCTCGGTATAGCGGTCTTCCTCGCGCACGAGCGCGTTGTTGATCCGTTCGAGCTCCATCGACCGCGCCGGAAAGAGATCCCTCTCGCGTTCGAGATCGGCGAGGAGGCCGCGGAGCTCTCGCTGCCGCGCCTGGAGAATCTCGAGCTCGGCGCGCTTGACCGTCAGGAGAGCTGCTATCTCCCCCTCCAGATAGGCGTACAGATCCTCGATCTGCTGGCGGATCTTCTTCAGGTCGCGATGCTCATCGGTGAAATCCACCGCATATTCCGATTCCCGCATCCTCAGATCGATGAGCTGCCTGGAATAACGCCCGATGCTCGTCTCTCCCGCTCCCGAGCGGAGAAATCCTTCGGCGAAGGCCGCCTGCTCATCGATCGAGAGGGCGCGGAACGCGGCGAGCTTGTCGACGATCTCTTCCGCCTCGGCCGCCTTCGCGGTGACGTCCTGCAGATCGTTCGTGTATCGGTCTATCCGGTTGAGTATCAATTGCTGCTGAATCTGTATGTCGATGATTCCCCATTCGGTCTCGAGCTGCGCCTTGCGTTCGCGCCAGAAAGCGACTGCCTCGCTCGTCCGGGCCATTTCCTCCGAGAAGAAATCCTCCATCTCGGGAGGGGTCCGGACCTGCTGGTAATATTCCCGGTAGGCCTTGATGATCGCGTCGACCGCCGCGCGGCAGAAGACCGGGTCGGCGGAGACATAGGTGACCCAGAGGACGTTCGAGGTCGTTACCACTCCGGAACCGACCTTGCCGGCGCCTATCCTCTCCTCCGTCTCGTATCCCTCGGGAAGGAACTGGCCGACGATCTCGCGAGCGCGCCGGATGACGAGCTCCGATTTGATCATCTCGATCTGCGAGGAGATCTCCTCCTCCCAGGTGAGTGTCCTGACGTTCTGCCCGTACAGACCCGTCGCTTCGCCGCGTTTGACGAGCATCTTGCCGTTCGACTCGTACACGGCGGGCTCGCGGAGGTTGAGGAACACGACGATCGCCGTCGCGATCGAGACGATTCCGACGATGGTCCATTTCCGCCGGAAGACGACCTCGAGGAAATCCTTGACGGTCGATTCCTTGCGCACCGGTGCCGCAGCGCCGTTCGTCGTCATTGCTCCCCCTGCCCGAAACGCGCGTAGTAGTCATAGTATGTTTTCTGATGGGCCGCCTGCCATCCCTTGATATAGATGTCGAGCGGCCTTCCGAGGATCGTCCACATCCTGCCGATGAACTGCTCGGTCGTGGCGATACGCGACCTCGGCACGTAGACGATGTCGAACGGCCGGACCGGGATGTCGATGGAGAAGTCTTTCCCGTCGAGGATCTTGCCCACGTCGACCTCGACGCCGACGACATGGTTCTCCGCGACGCGCCGTATCAGCACGACGTTGCTCCTCCGAGCGTCCCTCGAATAGCCTCGGGCGGCCGACAGCGCTCCGATCAGGGTCATGCCGTTTTCCCATGCATAGATCCCCGGCGCTTCGAGCTCTCCGAGGACATAGATGTTCTGGCTCTGGAACTCGCGGATGATAACCGTGAGGTCGGGATCGAGGAGTATATCGGAAAACCTGTGTGTCAGCAGGCTGTCGAGCTGCGAAACGGTCATCCCGGCCGCCTGGATCGTCCCCGCATGCGGGTATGCGATCGTTCCGTCGGGGAGGACCCGGATCCCTTCCCGCGAATATTCCCGATTGAACATGAAAATCACGTCGAGGATGTCGCCGTACCCGATGATGTACCCTACCTGTCCGTCCGTCGGAGCGAACAGGATCGAATCGTACGCGGATCTGGTCGTCCTGCCGTCGATCTGCGTGAATACCCTGTCACCCCCGCCGGAAGCGCATCCGGCATAGAGTACGGCGGCCCCCAGACAGACCGCATGTAACCGTCGTCCAAGATTCATTCTCGACTCCATCGCCCGGCACGCGTCACGTGAACCGGCTCCGCCGTCACTCCGCCAAAACCGGCGCAACTGTATCTTCATAACTATAATAAGTCAAACAAGATTTACGGCAAGAAATATGCCAGAAATCAATAGGCCCCTTTCCTGGCTATGACGGCGGGGATCGTCTTCAGCAAGATCTTGATATCCGTCGCGATGCTTCGCTTGCGGATATACTCGAGATCGAGCCTCATCCATTCCTGGAATCCGATGTGGCTTCTCCCGGCGATCTGCCAGAAGCATGTGATCCCTGGAGTTACATCCAACCGCCTCCTTTGCCAGGGAAGATAGTGCGAGACCTCGGCGGGCAGATTGGGACGGGGTCCGACGATGCTCATCTCCCCTTTGAGCACGTTCAGCAGCTGCGGGAGTTCGTCGAGGCTCGATCGCCTGAGGAAACGTCCGACGCTGGTCACTCGCGGATCGTCCTTGAGCTTGAATACCGGTCCGTCGACGCTGCTGAGCGGTCTGAGGACTCCGATCACGGTTTCCGCGCCGAGGCGCATGGAGCGGAACTTGTAGAAATCGAACTCTTTCCCGTCGCGGCCTACCCTTCGCTGGCGAAACAGGATCGGCCCGGGCGAATCGAGCTTGATCAGAAGGGCGACTACGGGAATAACGGGGAACAGGAGCAGGAGTATCATCGAGGCGACAGCGATGTCGATGATCCGCTTGAGCGCCTCGTATCCGCGGCGCCCGCCTGCAGACTCGGCCGCGTCCAGATGATCGAAAATGGAGCTGTCCGGCTCTGCAACCAGTTCTGAGAGCTCAGGATATCCGGTCATCGCTCCCTCCCCCAAAAAAAACACCCGGACCGAATGCTTCAGTCCGGGTGTGGTGCAAAAAAACGTCAGCTGCAGCAACTTACTTCAAGTTGACCGTTGTCACCAGCACTGAAGCAAATACCTGTAGCAGACGTTTCTGTGTACACCTCCCTGTACATCAAGGATGGTATCACGGAAGAGGGTCCGTTGTCAATCGATTAGTTAGCGGGAGTTGGGAACAGGAAGGGACATCATGACCCCCCTGTTCCTGCTTTGAAGAGGCTTCTTCTCTTTGGGGAGAGGGTGTGGGGAGATCTGCGGGGGGCGGTAGAGCGGGAGGAGAGGGCCCGCGCGGGAGCG
>JAQVGR010000323.1 GCA_028696635.1 Candidatus Krumholzibacteriia bacterium
GATCCTCGTGATCTCGGCGCCGTGCAGATCCGGATCGTACTCCCCTGTGAACCCGCCATTGAGCCAGGTCGCCTCGTAGTTCCCGGCCCCGCCGGCGGCGCCGCCGGGGACGTAGAGGACGTCGATCATCCACAGGTCGTTCACGTCGTCCGAGAGCCGGTCGGCCGCCGCGGCGAAATTCGGGTAGAGTTCGGCATCGACCATCCGGGCCGTTCCGTCGTCCGACGACGTGATCTGCATGTCGAAGAGGGTGTCGCTGCTCGAGGAGACGAAGCAGATCCTCAGAGTCGTGCCGACCGTCCCGCTCGTCCCGCCCCCTATGCCGATGTCCATCTGTCCGAGCGGCTTCTCCGAGACAGGGGGGATGCACGGCGGGCAGTCGTCCTCGCTGCAACCGGCGAGGACGGAGAGGGTGAACAAGCACGCGACGATTACAAGGTTCGTGCGCATCCTGCCGCTCCTTTCAGCGTTTCAGCCGTTCAACCCTTGCATGATGGAAACTTCATATACACTTCACGGCGCCTTCGGCGCCTCGCGTTTTCCCGCGAGCACCCCCACGTGCAGCTCGGCGCAGTCGGCAATCGCCTCGAGATCGTACCCGCCCTCGAGGAGCGAGACGATCCGGCCGTTGCTGTAGCGCGCCGCCGCGTCCATCACCATCTGCGTCATCTCGCCGAAGATCTCCGTGGTGAGCTGCGCGCCGGCGAGGGGATCGTCGCGGTGGCCGTCGAATCCGCACGAGATCAGTATGAACTCGGGCTCGTAGCGGCCCAGCGCCGGGAGGACTCGGTGGCGGAACTCTCCGCGGTAGAGCGCGTCGTCCGCCCCCGCCCCGAGCGGGATGTTGAGGTTGAACCCCGTGCCGGGGCCGGTCCCTATCATGCTGTGCGGGCCGGTGCCGGGGTAGTGCGGATACTGGTGCAGCGATATGTAAAGGACGCGCGGGTCCTCGATGAAGATCCGCTCGGTCCCGTTCCCGTGATGGACGTCCCAGTCGACGATCGCGACGCGGTCGAGCCCGCCCGGGCCCAGGAGCCAGGCGGCGGCGACCGCTATGTTGTTGAAGATGCAGAACCCCATCGCGCGGCCTTGCTCGGCGTGGTGGCCGTGGGGCCTGACCGGGCAGAAGGCATTGGCAAGCTCTCCGGAGAGGACGGCGCCGCAGGCCTGCGTGGCGGCGCCGGCGGCGTGCAGCGCGGCCTGCACCGAGTCGGCGGTGGCAACCGTGTCTCCCCAGTCGAGGATTACAGCGTCGTCTACATGCAGGGAGAGTATCCCGTCTATATAGCGACGTTCGTGCACGGCGGCGAGCAGGTCCGGATCGATCGGCTCCGCCTCGATGAACCGCAGGTCGCTCGCGAAGTCGCACTCGCGCAGTCGCTCCATGACGGCGAAGTAGCGCGAAGGGCTCTCGGGGTGCGGGTACCCGAGCAGGTGTCTGCCGAAGAGCTCGTGATGGTAGATCCCTGTCATTCCTCTCCTCCCCGGCGCGGTCCGCCGACGAGCGGCACGAACCTGACCGCGATAAGGAGCTCCTCGTCGAAGCGATCCCCACGGCGCGCGATCCGCACGAGATGCTGCATCGCCGCGCCGACGGGGAGCACGAGACGCCCGCCGTCGGCGAGCTGTTCCTTGAGGGCCTCGGGGACGCTCTCCGGAGCGGCGGTGACGATGATCGCGTCGTACGGGGCGTGCTCCGGCCACCCCCGCGTCCCGTCGCCGACATGGAACGATATGTTCGCATACCCGAGCGAACCGAGGCGCTCGCGCGCCTGCTCGGCGAGCTCCGGGACGACCTCGACGGTGTAGACCTCGGCGGCGATCTCGGCGAGCACTGCGGTCTGGTACCCGCACCCCGTGCCGATCTCGAGGACGCGGTCGGCGGGTCGAAGCCCCAGCTCCTGGGTCATGTAGGCGACGATGTACGGCTGCGAGATCGTCTGGCCGTGCCCGATCGAGAGCGGGCCGTCGTGGAAGGCGTACCTGATGTCCTCGGGGCGGACCATCAGCTCGCGCGGCACCTCTCGCATCGCCCGGAGCACGAGCGGATCGTCGATCCCGCGCGAGGCGATCTGCGTGCGCACCATCTCCTCGCGCAGCCTTCGGTTCTCGCCGTCGCTCTCCCGTCTCACGCCGTCTCTCCCTCGAGCAGCGCGACGGCGGCGTCGATCGCCTCCGCCATCTTCGACGGGGCCCCCCCGCCCCCCTGGGCGAAGTCGGCCCCGCCCCCGCCGCGCGCCCCCATGACGGCGGCGGCCGCGCGCATAGCCGCCCCCATATCGAGCGGCAGGCCGGGAGTGCAGGCGAAGAGGAGCGCCGGCTTCGGCGCGGCTATACCGAACAGAACCACCGTGCCGGGGGTCTCGCGTATCTTCGAGATCATCTCCCGCACGCGCCCCGCGTCCTCCTCGTCGAAGATCCTCCGCACGAGTCGGTACGGGCCGATCGACCCCGTCGGCTCGCCGATCTGCTCCGCCTTCATCCCGGCAAGCTCCTTCGCAAGGATGTCGCGCTCCCTGCCCAGGCCCCGGTTCTCCTCCTGGAGTTTCTCGAAGATCGCGCGGATCTCCCGCCAGTCGGTGCTCGCCGAGCGTGCGAGCCCCTGCAGCAGCGCGTGCTTCTCCGCGTAATCGAACACGGCGCGCATCCCGCAGACGAACTCGACCCTCGTCCCGCCCCGCACCGTTTCTGCCGAGAGGATCTTGACGAGGCCGACCATCCCGGTCGACGGGCAATGGGTGCCGCAGCAGGTCGAGCCGTCGACGTCGCCGATCTCGACGATCCGCACGCTCAGGGCCTCCTCGGGAAGCCGCGAGCGCACCGCCTTCGCTCCCTGCGCCTCGTACTCGGCGCGCGAGACGATCCGCTGCGCGACGGGGAGGTCGCGCACGACGAGCTCGTTGACCGCCTTCTCGACGCGCTCGAGCAGATCGGCGCCGGCGGGGCCGTCGAGGTCTATCGTCGAGGTGCGCTCGCCGAGATGGAACCCCACCGTGGCGCGGCGCGCCGCGTCGGCGAAGACGCGCGAGAGCAGATGCTGGCCGGTGTGCTGCTGCATGTGATCGAAGCGGCGGCTGCGGTCGACGACCCCCTCGACCGCCGCC
>JAQVGR010000324.1 GCA_028696635.1 Candidatus Krumholzibacteriia bacterium
CTCCAGCTCCTTCGTCAGCTCCGCCGCGCGCTTCTTGCTGCTGCGCTTGTGGAGCATGGCGCGCGTCGCGGCGCACTCCTCGCGCAGCTTGATGATCCTGCGAAGGCACGAGGTGTGCTTGCGGATCTCCTTGCGCCCGGAGAGCTGCGGGTGCAGCCCGGTCGTCTCGACGAGAACCACGTCCTCCAGACGCATCTCCCCCTTCTCGAGGCGGGAGACGAACTCCCTCAGGCGCTCGGTGGTCGCCGGCAGGGTGAAGATCGAGTAGGAGACCTTGAGGTTCCCCGACTCGATCCGCTTGGCGATCTCGATCTCACCCTCGCGGTCGAGCAGGGGCACCTTCCCCATCTCGCGCAGGTACATCCGCACGGGGTCGTCGAAGCGCACCCCGGCGGTCATCGCCTCCTCGCTGCGCTTGGCGTCTCTCTGCTCGCGCTTGGAGCGCGCGTCGATCTTCAGGCGGGCCTTCTCGTCGGAGTCGAAAAACTCGATCGATTCCTCGCTGAGGCGGTCGTAGAGCTTGACGATCTCGGTCATCTCGATCTCATCCCCGATCAGAGACTCGATCTCGTCGTGAAGGACGTACCCCTTGTCGTGGGCGAGCTTTTTGACTTCCTCGAGAATTTCTTCGATCCTGTCAAGATCCATCAAGGCGAGAATCCTCCCTGATCTCCAGCTTCCCGAGCTCCCGTGCGATCTGCCGGTACGCCTCGGCGATCCCGATCTCCTCGTCGGTCGTCTCGCCGGGCGATTCCGCGTGCAGCTGTCGTATCCGCTCCCTGACGGCCTCCATCTCGCTCTTCAGCGAGGCCTTCTTGACCCAGAGGAGCATATCCCTGAGGACCTCCCCCGGCGGGCCGGGGGGCGGGTCCATGAGCGCGATCTCCGAGGCGAGCCCCGCGAGGCCCGGGTCGCTGATCGAGGCGGCGAACTTCGCGCCGGCGGGGTCCTCCCCCGCCTCGAACGCCTCCCTGAACACCCGGTGGAAGAGCCGGAACGGCTCCCCCTCGAGGTCCTCCTCGATGATGTTCTCGACGATGAGGGCGGCCATGTCGCGGCCGAGAAGGCCGAGGCGGAACATCTCCTTCTGGATACGCTCCCTCTTGCCCCCCGGCGCCCGCGCGGCCCTGTCCGGCCCGTCGTGGGCGCGGCGCGCCGGCCGCGCCGCCGTGAGCCCCGTGCGGAGCGTCTCGACCGGAATCTCGAAGTGGCCCGACAGTTCCTGCAGCAGGATCTCCCTCCTGACCGCATCGTCCACCCGGGAGATGCTGCCGAGCAGATGCTCGACGACCTGCCGCCTGCGAGAGGCTACAGCGCGACCCTTGCCCGCTTCCTCGCGCAGGTAGGTAAAATAGTCGGGAGCGTCGCGCATCAGTTCCCTGAGCGCTTCCACTCCCTCTTTCCGGATGTAACTGTCGGGATCTTCGTTTTCCGGCAGGACAACCACGTAAGTTTCCAGCGCCTGAACGATCAGCTGGTCGGCTGCCCTGACTGCCGCACGTATTCCCGCCCGGTCACCGTCGTTGATAATATATACACGTTTCGCGTATCGCGCAAGGAGACGGGCCTGCTCTTCTGTGAGCGCAGTCCCGCAGACCGCAGTCACATTGGTAATGCCCTTGCTCCAAAGCATGAGGTGGTCGATGTATCCCTCTACGATTATTGCCGTTTTGGATGTGCGTATGGAGTCGCGCGCCTTGTCGAGGCCGTAGAGAATCTTTCCCTTGGAGTAGACCGGATTCTCCATCGAGTTGAGGTATTTGGGCTCCGAATCGTCCATGACGCGGCCGGCGAACCCCACCACGCGGCCGGCGAGGCTGCTGATCGGGAAGATCACCCGGTTGCGGAAGTAGTCGCGGTATCCGCTCCCGCCCCTCGAGCGCATGACCAGGCCGGATTCTAGGAGGATCTCGCGCGGGAGCCCCTTCTCCGTGGCGGCACGGTAGAGCCCCTCCCAGGCGGGGGGAGCGAACCCGATCGAGAACTCGTCTATCACCTCGCGGGGGAAGCCGCGGCGGTCGAGGTACTCGTTGGCGGTCCTCGCCGCGGGGTCGCCGGCCTTGAGGGCCTCCCTGAAGTACTTCGTGGCGAACTCCATCGCCCGGTAGTACGGGTCGAGCCGGCTCGTGTCCTCGGTCCCGGTGAGGTACTGATCGACGTTGATCCCCAGGGGGGCGGCGAGCTTGCGGACCGCCTCGACGAACCCCACCCCCTCGTACTCCATCAGGAACGAGAAGACGTTGCCGCCCTTGCCGCATCCGAAGCAGTGGTATATCTGCCGCTCGGGGTTGACCATGAAGCTGGGGGTCTTCTCGCCGTGGAACGGGCAGAGGGCCTTGAGGCTGCGCCCCGCCCGCTTGAGGTCGAGCACGCCGCCGATCACGTCGACGATGTCGGTGCGGTCGCGGATATCGTCTATGACGGTCTGGGGGATCATACGGTCTTTCTACGTTTTCAGGGGCGCCGTGGTGTCACTTTTTTCCGAACCGCGCGCCATATATATGGCGCGGGAAGTCGCCGAGCGCAAATGCGATTTTGCGGTCCCCTCTGGCGAGGTATTCTTCCGCGTATGCCTCGATCACCTCGGCTATGAACAGCTTCTTGTCGCCGGTCGGGACCGCCTGCCGGACCAGGCACTCCATGTGGGCGACGCACTCGTCGACGACCGGGGCCGCGACGCTGCGCGCCGGCACCGGCGTCAGCCCCGACCCCTCGAATTTGTCGACCTGCGCGCCGGTGTGAGAGCCGCAGTAGTAGACCTGCTTTTTCAGCTCCTCCGGGGGGACGTTGACGACGAACTCCCCGTGCGTCTCTATCAGAGCGCATGAATGGGCGCCGGTGGCGATTGCGCAGGCCAGCATCGGCGGCTCCTTGGAGACCGGCATGCAGAAGCTGACCGCGACGATGTCGGGGCGCTCCCCTATCGCCCCGCACGTTATCAGGAAATGCCGCATCGGCCACATGAACTCGAGGTATTCGACGTCGATCTTCAATCCGCTTCATCTCCCCCAGGGCGCCATCACGGCTGTCCGCTTTTCAATGATGGGTGATACAGGAGTCTCCCCAGTGCGAATAACTGATATCGGGAAACTT
>JAQVGR010000325.1 GCA_028696635.1 Candidatus Krumholzibacteriia bacterium
AGGAAGGATGACCCCGCATGGACGGCGAGGACCTGAAGCCGCTCGCCTGCGAGACCGTCGAGCGCGCGCTCGCCGCGGGCGCCCGGACGGCCGAGGTGTCGGTCGTCAGGGAGACCGAGTTCTCGGTCCTCGTCCGCGAGGGGCGTATAGAGAGCCTCGTCGAGTCGGGATCGCGCCGGATCGGGATCGGCCTCTCGGTCGACAAGCGGACGAGCCACGTCACCTCGACCGATCTCTCCGGGGAAAGCATCGGCCGTCTCGTGAGGGACGGGGTCGAGCTCGCCCGGATCATGGACCGCGACGAGTACGCGGGGCTCCCCGAGCCGGAGGAGCTCGGATCCGCCGGCGCGGACCTCGGCATCTACGACGAGCGGACTGCCTCGCTGACGGCGCGCGAGCGGATCGACGCGGCGATGGATCTCGAGCGGACGGCGCTGGGGCTCGACCGGCGGATCATCAGCGACGGGGCCTCGTGCTCGACGTCGATCCTCGCCAGGGCCTTCGCCAATTCGCTCGGATTCTGCGAGGCGTACCGCTCGTCGGGGAGCTCGCTCGTCGTCTCCCTCGCCGCGGAGGACCGCCCCGCCTCGGGCGAGAACACGGGCAAGAAGAAGTCGTCCTGGTGGTACTCGACCGCCGTCTCGTTCGACGGCCTCGATCCGGTCGAGGCCGTGGCCGGGCGGGCGGTCGAACGGACCCTTCGCAAGCTCGGCGCGATCAGGCCCCGAACCTGCGAGGCTCCGGTCGTCTTCGATCCGGTCACCGCGCGGGACTTCGTCCGGTGGATCGCCGCCGCGGCCGGCGGCGGCTCGATATACCGCAAGTCCTCGTTCCTCGTCGACATGCTCGGCAAGCGCGTCGGTTCGCCTCTGGTGACGATCGTCGACGACCCGCTCCTGCCGGGACGTCCCGGCTCCCGCCCCTTCGACCGCGAGGGTGTCAGGCCCCGCCGGACGGAGGTCGTCACCGGCGGCGTGCTCGAGAGCTACCTGCTGAGCAGCTACCAGGCGCGCAAGCTCTCTCTCGCCACGACGGGGCACGCCGGGGGACCGTCGAACATCCATCTCGAGGCGGGAGAGTCCGACCCCGGCGATATCATCGCCTCCGTGGGCGAGGGGCTCTACCTCACCTCGCTGTCGGGCCCGGGGGCCAACTGGTCGACGGGCGATTTCTCGCAGGGAGCGCAGGGGATATGGATCCGCGGCGGCCGGCTCGCGGAGGCGGTCGACGGATTCACCGTGACCGGAACCTTCCCGCGGATGCTCGCCGGCATCGTCATGGTCGGCAGCGACCTCGAATGGCGCGGAGCGGTCAACGCGCCGACATTCAAGGTCGACTCGATGACGATCAGCGGCACGTAGGAGTCCCCGCCGGAGGCGAAGATATGAGACGAATCCATCGCGCCGCGCTCTCCGCGCTCCTCGCCGCCTCGGCCGCCTTCGCGGTCCGCGCGCAGACCGGACCGGCTCCGGCGGAGATGCTCGACCGGCACGCCCGGGCGCTCGGGGGCCGCGAGGCGATCTCCCGGGTGCGCTCGGTCGTCTCGTCCGGCGAGCTCGTCCTGCTCCCCGGCGGCATGAGGGGCGAGGTCCGCTCCTGGTCGGCGCGGCCGTGCCGTTCGCGCACCGAGGCCCGGCTCGGGATCTTCACCGTCCGGCAGGGGTTCGACGGCGAGCGGAGCTGGATGGTCGGGCCGAACGGGATGCTGCAGATCATGCGCGACGAGGATTCGCGGCGCAGCCAGGTCACCGCATGCCTGCTCGAGAGTTTCGCCTATCTCGAGCCCGGCGGGCCCTTCGAGGTCGAGGATCTCGGCGAGGCGATCGACGACTCGGCCCGCTGCGCGGTGATCGGGCTCTCCCCGGACGGAGGATACCCCTGCAGGATCTTCCTCGACCGACTGACCTGGCTCGTTCGAAAGATCGAGATAGACGCCTTCGCCGGGACGGTCGAGCAACGCTTCGACGACTACCGGGAGACCGCCGGCGTGCTCTTCCCGCGCTCGATCGCCACGACGCAGGGGTCGATCGGCCAGACGATGGCGGTGACCGTGCTCGAGCTGGAGGTCAACGCCGGGATCGATCCGGCGATATTCCTGCCTCCCGGCGAGGCCGCGGACGATTTCCGGTTCACCGGCCGCGGCGGCGATCCGGCGGGGAGCGCGGCGGCCGACGCCGCCGAGAATATCCCGTTCGATTACCGGGGAGGCCACATCTACCTGAAGGTCGAAGTGGCGGGACGCGAGGTCCCCTTCCTGCTCGACTCGGGGGCGGGGATGACGATGATAGACCCGGCGATCGCCGACACCCTCGCCCTGACGCGCGACGGGGCGATCCCCGGAGCCGGAGCGGGGGGCATGACCGAGTTCGAGATGACCCGCCTGCCGGGGTTCGCCATCGAGGGGATCGAGTTCGACACGCAGACCGTGGCCGTTTTCCCGGTCTCAGGGCTGACGGGACGGTTCTCAGGAATCGCCGCCGGGGGGATCCTCGGATACGATTTCCTCAGCCGTTTCCTCACGCGGATCGACTACCGCCGCCGCATGATCTCGTTCTACCGGCCGGGGAGCGGTCGGCCCCCCGACGGCGCCGGCTCTCTGCAGGCCCCCCTGGTTCACCGGATCTTCTCGCTGCCGGCATCCGTCGACGGCGTGGAGGGAATCTTCCTGATCGACACCGGCGCGAACGCCTCGATCCTCCAGAAGCGCTTCGCCGACGAGCATCGGCTGCTCGAGGGGCGGCCCTCGATCGAACTGGCCGTAGCCGGCGCGGGGGGCGACGACCTCGCCGTCGCCGCCCGGCTGGATTCGCTGCGGTTCGGCGGGATCATGCTGCGCGGGCCGGTCTTCACGATCCCGCAGGGCGGCCGGGGGATCGGGGCGTTCGAGGGGATCGCCGGGATAATCGGCAACGACATCCTCGAGCGGTTCGACGTCTGGCTCGACTACGCGGGGCAGCGGATCGTCGTCGAGGGCGGCGGCTCGCCGGAGAGACCGTTCTGGCCCGACCGGTCGGGGATGCTTCTCGCAGCCGGGCCCGGCGGCGCCGTCGGCGTCGCCTTCGTCGTCCCCGGCGCTCCCGCCGCCGAGGCGG
>JAQVGR010000326.1 GCA_028696635.1 Candidatus Krumholzibacteriia bacterium
GTGCGTTCGATCGTTGGGAGGCAGCCCTTCGCCGTCCAGGAGCCCTTCGACCGTGTCGAAAACCCCGCTGGCATTGGGGTATGGATTGCCGTACTCCGAGTCGAATAGTCCGGGGTAGTTGCCATGGGTGCGGGAGAGAACATAGGACGCCAGTATGCTCAAATCGTCGAAGAACCGCTGCTGATAGGTTATCTCAAGGGCGCTATAGCTTCTTTTCATTCTCGGGAACATATCGAGATCGCCGCTTCCGGGGTTGCCCCAGATGATCGCTCCCGTATCCCCGATGACGCAATCCTCGATGCCCTGGCGAAGGGTCCGGTAGATCCCGCGCAGACCGACTTTCGCCGCTTCGCCTAGCTGCCGCTCGTAGCCGAGCGTGAACTCGTCAAAATACTGACCTTCGAGATCATCGAGCTCCGGCTGAACCTCCGCGTTGAAACTTCCGGACGTGTCGCCGCCGGCCGGGTCGAAGCGCGGATCGTGATCCCAGCCGATGAGCAGGAACCGCTGCCCGCTGTTGTAATACCATGACGGGCCGCTTGTCATCAGCTCCTGGTAGTAGCGTCCGAACGACGCAAATATCTTTTGGGTGCCGGGGCGCCCGATCTGATAGGCGGCTCCGATACGGGGCTGCCACTGATCGATGATTCTCTGGGCAACCGCCCCTTCCGAAGATATCAGGAACTGGCCGTCCCAACGGACGCCGGCGTTTATTCTCAATCGATCCGTTGCATTCCATGAATCCTGGAGAAAGCCCGATGGAATCCTATTGCCGACCTTCCCCTTGAACGCGATGTCGTACATGAAATAGTCGGTTGCGCCGAATTCAATCAAACTCTTCGCGGTCCAATCCTGGTTCAGGCGCGTATCCTTGTACTCCGCGCCGGCCTTGAGCTCATGATCGCCGGCGATCCAGGTGCAGGAGATCCCGGCCGTCGCCGTCGTCGAGACATTGTCGGTTGTCTCGCTGACGCCGCCAGATGCAACGCCCATCGAATCGATGAAATTCAACTCCGTTCCACGCTCGGTCGCGGGGAGGCTCTCGTCATCCCGCCGCAGCCATGAGACCGAGGTCCTGATGAAGAAGCCGTCGCTGATAAGATGCCGCCCTTCGAGCATCAAGCCGACGCCTCCCGTACGCGCCTCCGATAGAAACGGGTCGATGTTCTTCGGCTGGATCAAGGGCGAAGCAACGGTTCTTCCCCGCCCGGGATCTCCGATCCCCGTCAGCGCGAAAGAATTCTTTTCATTCGCGCGCCAGGTGAGTTTCCCGGCAATGCTGTGGGTGGTGGCATGGTCTTCGTGCAATCCGAATCCGGGGATCTCGACGTCTTCCGTCTGGAATGCCGGGTTGTACGCCGCGAAGTACCACAGCCGGTCCTTCAGGATTGGCCCGCCGACGCTGAAGCCGGCATCCCAGCGCGTGAAATCTCCCGTGCTCGGGGCATCGGGGACGCTGCGGGGCGTTGCCGTCAGCGTGTTGTTCGTGAAGTACCCGAAGGCTTGACCCGTTACCTCGTTCCCGCCCGAGTACGTGACGACATTCACGGCGCCGCCCAGGGCGCTCCGATGCTCGGCCTCGTACCCCCCCGTCCTCATCTGCAGTTCCTGGATGAAGTTATAGGGAAGCCGCACGCTGAGGGCTCCGCGATACGAATCGCTCACGTCGATGCCGTCGATGAAGTAGCGGTTTTCGAGGCCGGTCGATCCCGCGAAATTCTCCGGATCCCTGCCGCCTTTCGATTCGAGGTAGCTTTCGTTTACCTGGGGGAGGAGCACGACGACACTCCTGTAATCGCGCTCGATGGGAAGGGCTTCGTAGTCTCGTGCCACGAGCGTCGCGCCCATTCCGGTCGATGCGGGATCGATGAGCAGAGCTTCTGCTTCGACGACGATCTCCTGTGACGTATAGGTACGCTCCTCCAGCTTCACGTCTCCCAGCGTCGTGGTCCGCCCCAGCCGAACACGAACCGCTTCGAGCTTCATCTCCTTGTAGGACACGTGCGAGACGCTCACCGTATACTCTCCCACGGGGAGCGCGAGCATGACGAACCGTCCCTGCGCCGACGTCAGCGTCCCCCGGGTGCCCTGGAGGCCCGGCCCGGTCACCATGATATTGGCATAGGCGATGGGCTGGCCTGCCGCGTCAAGGACGCGTCCTTCGAGGCGTCCGGTTGTCTCCTGTGCACGGAGTGGGAATGAAATTGCGGCAAATATTCCGAGCAGGAAAATGCAGAGAAAAACGCTTCTCATGGACTCCTCCTCAGAACGAGGCTGTGGATGATTGCCGGGTTTGAAGCAAACGGTAGCAACTGCTTGATATCGTGTCAAATGAATAGTCTTGTCTTGAACCTTATAGTCGTCTTTCATTCAATACGTGAGACCATTGAAAATCGCCCCTGAGTATTGCCGCAAACAGAGAGTGGTTATGAAAAGGAGTCTGTTTGGGGAACCGGTTTTCTTTGTCAGAGATCCCCGGCAACCTGCCCGGTGGGGAAGTTCCTGCCGAGACGCAATCCTGAGTATCCACGCACATATAAAGACCCGGCTCCGAAGATCGGATTCTCTCCGGGGCCGGGTCGTGCAATTTATTCCTGATCAGGTCCGCCGCTACCTGAGAAGAATCATCTTCTTCGTTTTCGAGAACTCGGGCGCCGTGAGCCGGTAGAAATACACACCGCTGGAAACCGGCCGGCCCTGATCGTTCTCGCCGTACCAGCTCACCTCCCTGCTGCCGGCTGGCTCATACCCGTCGACCAGGGTCCTGACCAGCCTGCCCGCGCTGTCATAGATGCGCAGCGATATGGCGGCTCCCCCATCGGGCACCACGAACGAGATCCTCGTGGCGGGATTGAAGGGGTTCGGAATGTTCTGCCGCAGCTCGAACGCGGCCTCGGGCTGAGCGGTGTCCTGATCGGTCCCGGTGCCCCCCAGGCCGGCGAGAGCCGCGGGGGGTCCGAGGGGGCAGTCGAATGTCGGATCCACGGCGCACCGGTAGAAGATCCTGAAGCCGGTGACCGCCTCGTCGAGCCCGGGGATATTGATCATGATATCGCCCTCGGTATAGTAGTCGCGCGAGTAGCAGGCC
>JAQVGR010000327.1 GCA_028696635.1 Candidatus Krumholzibacteriia bacterium
ACTACCTCGTGCCGAGCCGGCTCCAGGCGGGGCGGTTCTACGCCCTGCCGCAGAGTCCGCAGCTATACAAGCAGATACTCATGGTCTCCGGGGTCGACCGCTACTTCCAGCTCGCGCGGTGCCTGCGCGACGAGGACCTGCGCGCCGACCGCCAGCCGGAGCACACGCAGATAGACATCGAGATGAGCTTCGTCGACGAGAGCGACCTCTTCCGCGTGGCGGAAGACCTGATGGCCCATCTGTTCCGGGAGATATCGGGGATCGAGATCGAGACACCCCTGCCCGTGATCGACTATGACGAGGCTATGCTCCGGTACGGGAGCGACAAGCCCGATCTGCGGATCGGTCTGGAGATAACGGACTGCACCGGTCTCTTCGAGCGAAGCGCCTTCGAGGCGTTCGCGTCGGCGGTCGCCGCCGGCGGGGTCGTGCGGGGGATCCGCTTCGCCGAGGGGATCTCGTGGTCGAAGAGCCGGGTCAAGAAGCTCGAGGAGGTCGCGCGCGACGCCGGCGCCGGCGGCCTCGCCGCCGTGCGCGTCGACGCGGGGGGCGTCGAGTCGACGATCGCGAAGTTCCTGGGGCCGGGCGAGATCGACGCGCTGCTCGAGCGGTTCGAGAGCGGACCGGGCGATCCGGCCCTGATCCTGCTCGCCGCGGGGCCGCGGACGGTCGTCGAGAAGGCGCTCGGCGCCCTGCGGCTGCGCCTCGCCGGGGAGTCCGGCCGGGCGGCGGATGGCGGGTTCAGGTTCCTGTGGGTGAACCGCTTCCCCCTATTCCTCCCCGCCGAGGGAGGAGGATGGGAGCCGGCCCATCACATCTTCTCGATGCCGCTCGAGGAGGATCTGGACCTCCTCGACAGAGACCCGGGGGCGGTGCGGGGGCACCTCTACGACCTGGTCTGCAACGGCACGGAGCTCGGATCGGGCTCGATCCGCATCCATCGCCGCGAGCTGCAGGAGCGGCTCTTCGAGGTGATCGGGATCGGGCGCGAGGAGGCCGAACGAAAGTTCGGATTCCTGCTCGAGGCCTTCGAGTACGGCGCGCCGCCCCACGGCGGGATCGCGATCGGCCTCGACCGGCTCGCCATGATCATCGCGGGGGAGACGTCGATCCGGGACGTGATCGCATTCCCCAAGACGCAGAGCGCCACATCGCTGATGGAGGGCGCTCCCTCCGAGGTGGAGGAATCGCTCCTGCGGGATCTGCATATCCGCGTCGAGGATCCCGGCACCGGCGGGTGAGGGCGGGGCGGGGAAGGGCGGGAAACGACGGGGCGCTGCGGGGAGCGGAGGGGGGCGCGGGGACGCTCCGGGGACCGATGGGACACGCGCGGGCATGGCTCTTGCACGACACCGGGCGGGGCTTTTTGCTTGACAGGGGGCCGGCGCGGTTGTAACGTTACTGTAAGTTGTGCTAGAATATAACGCCAGGGAGGAATCGCGATTATGGGATCTGCATCGGGATGGCTTGCGGTGCTGTCCATTTCGGTCCTGATCGCCGGTTTTTCATCCGGTTGCGGGCCCGCACCGCCCTGCGAGACGAGTCTCGTGACGCTCGACGAGACGAGGCTCGACGTCGAGACCTACGAGCAGGAAGCGGCCGAGACGGGGGAACGGGCGGCCGACCTGAAGTCGCGGCTCGCCGAGAAGCGCAAGGAGATCGACGCCATCAAGGATAAGCCCGCCGATCTGGAGAAGAGGGTATACGAGCTGAAAAAGGGAAGCGGCAGGGAGTAGCCGGCGCCTTCCAGAGGGAGATGCACATGTTCAAGGTGAAAACGTTGGTGAGCCTGATCGTCATCCCACTGGCCCTGGTTCTCCTCGCCGGCTGCAGCAGGTATACGCCGCGCGAGATCGATATCAGCCGGGGCGAGTACTACGAGGACGAGGAGTACCAGAAGCTCTCCGACAAGGAGCGCGAGGCCTACTGCGCGAAACTCGCCGCGGAGCTCGATCTGCTGCAGAAACGCTCCGAGGAGGCCGAGGCGCAGCTCGAACAGAACAAGGAAGACATCCAGACATTCACCCGCGATCTCAGGGACGCCGAACGGGAGTATTCCCGGTTGAACAACCAGGTCGACGAGCTGACGCTGCAGCTCCAGGAGCTCGCCAACCTCCCCAAGGAATGGCAGCTCCAGTACGGCGAATGCCTCTGGATCGTGGCGGGGTACGAGGAGATCTACGGCGATCCCCTCAAGTGGACGAGGCTCTGGCGCGGGAACACGCAGAAGATCGAGGACCCCGACTGGGTGCTCGCCGGCTGGACGATCAACGTCCCGCGCGAATGGCCGACGAGGCATCGGGTCAGGCAGGACGAATGGCTCGCCAAGATCGCCGGATACTGGGAAGTATACGACAACTACCGTCAGTGGCCGGTTCTGTTCGAGGCCAACAAGGACAGAGTCGCCGACCCGGACCTGATATTCCCCGACCAGGAGCTCGTGATCCCGAGGGAATATCCGGCTTCGGACTGAACGGGGCCGCCGAACAGCAATGCTTCATAAACTCTTGGTCTGCGAGGGCGGGCCAGGAGTTTTCTCTTATGTAGGGTGCCGCGATGAAACAGAAGGACCGAAACCGGATCATATCGCTGGCGGGAGTCGATCCCGTCAAGGTGCTCGGCGTCGGCGACCGTAACCTGCGCCTCGTCGAGGAGCACTTCGACCGGCACGTGACGGTGCGCGGGGACGAGATCATCATATCCGGTCCCGCCCGCAGGCTCGACGAGCTGACCGACGTCCTCGAGACGCTGATCCGGATCGCCGCAGGGGGCCGGGAAGTGACCGAGGGGGACGTGCTGACGGTCCTGCGCGGCGAGAGAGGCCAGCGGATCGGAGATCTCGACGACGCGGTCGTCTACTATTCGACGGTGCGCCGCCGGGGGGTCGTGCCCCGGAGCCTGCGGCAGAAGGAGTACGTCGAGGCGATCCGGGACAACGACATAGTCTTCGCGATAGGCCCGGCGGGCACCGGCAAGACCTACCTCGCGATGGCGGCCGCGCTCGCCGCCCTCAAGCGCGGCGAGATAGAGAGGATCTTCGTGTCGAGGCCGGTGGTGGAGGCCGGGGAGAACCTCGGGTTCC
>JAQVGR010000328.1:0-634 GCA_028696635.1 Candidatus Krumholzibacteriia bacterium
CCCACCTGCAGAACGCACGCGGCCCGATCGGCCGCCTCGATCATGAGCAGCCCCTCGTCGGAGCGCGCCGCGATCGGCTTCTCGACGAGGACATGGACTCCGCGCGAGAAGGCCTGCACGGCGAGGTCGCGGTGAGCCGTCGCCGGTGTGCAGATGCTGACCACGTCGCACGCGTCGAGCAGCTCCGCAGCCGACCGCGCCTCCCGCCCGCCCCATCGCCGGGCCCCCTGCGAGGAGCGCCGGGGATCCTCGTCGTACAGCACCACCGCGCCGACCGTCGGGGCGGACGAATATATGCGGGCATGGTGGTCGCCGAGAGTTCCGACGCCGATGACGCCTGCGGTCAGTTGTGGCGATCGCGCGCTCACCCGGCACCTCCGCTCCGGCCAGGCTGGACGATGTCTACAGGATGATGCCGCGCTGCGACTCGCGGATGAACCGGAGCAGGGCCGCGACCTCCGGAGTCGGTCCGACCTCGCTCTCGATCCGTTCGAGCGCCTGCGAGACGTTGTATCCGCCCCTGAACAGCAGGCGGTACGCCTGCCGGAGGGGAGCGAGCCGCGCCGCGTCGAAGCCGCGTCGCTGCAGCCCGACGGAATTGAGCCCGCAGACCTTCAGATCGGAAGAGCACACG
>JAQVGR010000328.1:644-3081 GCA_028696635.1 Candidatus Krumholzibacteriia bacterium
CTTCGGGGGATTGCCGACCACCTTCGTGTACGGTGGAACATCCTTGGCTATCCTGCTGCCGCCCCCCGTGAAGGAGTGCGCGCCGATCCTGGCGAATTGGTGCACCGGGACGATCCCGCCCACAATCGCGTACTCTTCGATGGTCACGTGGCCGGCGAGGTTCACCGCGTTGGCAAGTATCACATTGTCCCCGATGAGGCAGTCGTGCGCGATGTGTACGTAGGCCATCAGCAGACAGTTGCTGCCGACCACCGTCGCGTCGCCCTCCCCGGTAGCGGCGTTGATAGTCACGAACTCCCGGATCGTATTGCCGTCCCCGATCCGCGTATATGTCGTCTCCCCCCGGTACTTGAGATCCTGCGGCGGGGAGCCCAGCGCCGCTCCGTGAAAGATCCTGTTCTGGCTGCCGATCGATGTATGGCCGTCGATGAGGACGTTGCTTCCGACGACGGTGCCGTCGCCTATGGACACGTGAGGTCCGATGACCGACCACGGACCGATGCTCACGTCTTCGCCGAGCCGCGCTTCTTCATTGATCACTGCGGTTCCGTGAACGCCGGTCTGCATCATCATCCCCCTCACCTGTCGATGATCGTCGATGAGAGCTCCGCTTCGGCGACGACGGCGCCGTCCACGAACGCCCTGCCCCGCATCTTGCAGAAGCGGCGCTTTATCGCGATCATCTCGAGCTCGAACCGCAGCTGGTCGCCGGGGAGCACCGGCTTGCGGAATTTCGCCTTGTCGATCCCGATGAAGTACACGAGGTACTTCTCGGGATTGTCGACGCTGGAAAGAAGCAGGATCCCTCCGACCTGAGCCATCGCCTCGATGATCAGCACGGCGGGCATGATCGGGTGCCCGGGAAAGTGGCCCGAGAAGAACGGCTCGTTGATCGTCACGTTCTTGATGCCGACGACCCGCCGCCGGTCCTCGAACTCGATGATTCTGTCGACGAGCAGAAAGGGATACCGGTGCGGCATGATGTTCTGGATCACGCCGATGTCCCAGTGACCCTCCTTCGGACCTGGAAGGGCGCGCTCCTTCGCCTCACGGTCTTTCGCGAGGAGCTTCGCGAACGGCAGGTTGTAGTTATGACCCGATCTGACGGCGATGACATGACCCTCGACGGGCGTTCCCACGAGGGTGAGGTCGCCGATGATGTCGAGCATCTTATGCCTGACGAACTCGTCGGGGAAGCGCAGCGGCTCGTCGTTCATGATGCCGTTCTCGTCCACCACGACAGCATTCTCGAGGCTGCCCCCCTTGATCAGGCCCTCGGAGCGGAGCATCTCCACGTCGGACATCAACGCGAAGGTTCGCGCCGGCGCGATCTCCGAGGCGAAAACCGACGGGGTTATATCGAGCGAGCGGTACTGCGTGCCGATGTGCTCGCTGTCGTACTCTATCGTGAAACTGATCCGGAAACCGTCGTACGGCACGGCGAGCAGCTGGACGCCGTCGCGGTAATAGGTGACCGGCGAGGTGATCTTGAGCGGCCTGATGGGGACGCCCTGGTTCTCGATCCCCGCGGCTCTGAGCGCCTCGACCAGCTCGAGGCAGCTTCCGTCGGTGGGCTCGGGGGGCTCGTCCGCGTCGATCTCTATCACGAGGTTGTCTACCTGCATTCCCGTCGCCGCGGCAAGGAGGTGCTCGACGGTGTGGATCTGCGCGCCGTTGCGGGAGAGCGTGGTGTTGCGCTTGACGGCGCCCGAATAAATGAAATCGGCCCGGGCCGGTATCTCGACCACAGGATCGAGGTCGATCCTGCGGAACACGATACCCGTTCCGGGAGGCGCCGGGTGAAAGACGGTCCGGACCTTCTCCCCCGTGTGGAGGCCGGTGCCCTCGAAGACGAAGACGTTCTTAATCGTCCTCTGCTGGCGTACCACGTCCTGTTCCTTTCTCCAGCGCCTCGACCCGTTTCTGCAGGTCGCGGAAATCCCTGAGGAGCTCGGGGAGCCGGGCGGTGGCCGCGCAGATCTTGCGGGCGAACGAATGCTCGCGCGCGGGATATCCCGATACGCTGATGCCGGACGGGACGCTCTTCGTGACGCCGCCCTGAGCGCCGACCCGTGCGCCGTCGCCGATGGTGATGTGCCCCACGAGCCCCGCCTGCCCGGCAAGCGTCACGTTCCTGCCGAGCTCCGTGCTCCCCGAGATCCCCGCCTGGGCGGCGATCACGGAATCCTCTCCGACGACTACGTTATGGGCGATCTGGACGAGATTGTCCACCTTCGAGCCGCGACGGATCAGGGTCACCCCTGTCGTCGCGCGGTCTATAGTCGTCGCCGCCCCGATCTCGACGTCGTCCTCGAGCTCGACGATCCCGATCTGGGGGATCTTGTGATGCTCGTCGCCGTCCTTGGCGTATCCGAATCCGTCGCTCCCGATCACTGCGTTCGAGTGCACGATCACGCGGTCGCCGATGCGGCAGCCC
>JAQVGR010000329.1 GCA_028696635.1 Candidatus Krumholzibacteriia bacterium
ATACTGGGCAGGCACGTCGGGGTCTCCATCATAGCCACGCTCGTCGTCTCGCTCGCCGCGGCCCTCCTCCTCGTGCCCATGGTGACCCACGCGGTCCTCTCGCGCTCGGGCGCCCGCCGCGGATTCGCTCCCGCCGCAGCCCTGAGCGGACGGGCGGTCGAGATCTACCGGGTGATTCTGAAAACCTGTATGCGGTTCCCCGCCCGGACGATACTCGGCGCGATCGTCGTCTTCTTCGCGAGCGTCCTGATCTGCGTCGGGCTGAGCGCGACGGGAGGCCGGGAAGAGGAAACCTCGTCGTTCGACGTCTTCCTCACGATGCCGAAGGGCTCCACGCTCGAGACGACCGACGAGGCGGTGCGGAACATCGAGGAGCGGCTGGCCGGAATTGCCGAAACGCGGGACGTCGTGAGCCGCATCTACGCCGACGAGGCGCGCGTCACCGTCGCGCTGGCCGAGGGGTACGTAGACATCGACGGAAGAACCCTGCCCCAGGTCAGGGACGACGCGCGGCGGCGGCTCCAGGACTTCCGCGCGGGCGACGTCTCGTTCGAGGAGCCCGCTTCGAGCGCGCGGTTCCGCGGCGGCGGCGGAGGCGGGATCGGACGCCAGGCGATGCGGTTCTTCGGGTTCGGATCGCAGGGCGAGAGCATCGTCGTCAAGGGGGACGATTTCGAGTCGATGCGGCTGTTCGCCGAGAACCTGCGCGGGTATCTCGAGGATCTTCCCTCAATCGAACGAGCGGAAATCGACGTGAGACCCGGCGGCCCCGAGCTTCACCTCCTGCTCGACCTGCCGCTGATGAGCTGGGCGGGGCTCTCCGTCCAGACCGTCCGGTCGGAGCTGGCCGCCTTCCCGTCCGAGTCGCCGACCGGCCGCTCCCTCACGGCAGGGGTCGAAGAGTACGAGATCGTCGTCCGGCGGGCCGTCGAGGAGCCGGAGGAGGAAGAGCGGACCGTCGAGGACCTCCGCCGGCTTCCCCTGCAGTCGCGCAGCGGCGGAACGATCGACCTCGGCGACGTGAGTCGGATGATCTTCTCCGAGGGACAGACCGAGATCAGGCGCGTCAACCAGGAGAAGCAGATCGAGCTGACCTTCACATTCGCCGACGAGATCGCCGGGTCCCGCAGGCTCGCCGAGGGAGCGCGCGCCGAGATCGCGCGGCTCGTCGACGGGCTCGTCGTGCCGGACGGGGTCGCGGTGGAGCTCGTCGAGGAGGATACCGGCGTCGGCGAGTTCAAGTTCCTCATCATCGCCGCGCTCATCCTCATCTACATGATACTCGCTTCGGTCTTCGAGTCTCTGACGACGCCGCTCGTCATGATGTTCACGATCCCGCTCGCCGCGATCGGCTCGCTCTGGCTCCTGATCCTCAGCGGCACGTCGATCCTCGATCCGTACACCCTCACCGGTTTCCTCATCCTCCTCGGCGTCGTGGTCAACAACGGGATCATCCTGATCGACTACTCCCTGATTCTGCAGCGTCGCGGGTACCGGCCGCTGCGCGCCCTGCTCGCCGCGGGGACGGCGCGCATCCGGCCGATACTCATCACGGCGATCACCACGATCGTCGCGATGGTCCCGCTGGCGATGGGCAAGGCGGAGGAAATCTCGATCATCGGCGCGCCGTTCGCGATCACGGTGATCGGCGGACTGGCCTTCAGCACGCTGTTCACGCTGATCTTCATCCCCGTCGTCTTCACCGCCCTGCGCTCGTCGCTCGCCTGGCTCGGCGCTCTCCCGCTCGGCGTGAAGATCCTGCAGGCGGCGCTGCTGATAGCGGGCGCATGGCTCGTCGACCGGGGGGTCGATTCGCTGATCTGGAGATCGGCCCTCTATGTCGCGCTCGTCTTCGTCATCCCCGCCGCCGTCTGGTTCGTTCTGGCCAGCCTGCGCACCGCGTCTGCCGCGATCGCCGGCGAGGGCCCGATCACGATCGTCGTGCGGAACCTCGGGAAGATCTACGGCCAGCCGTCGCGGTTCGTCCGCGAATGGCGCAAGGGCCCCGCGATCAGGGCGAGGCGCGGGATCACGATGAGGCCGGACGCGGGAGCCCTTCTCTGGCAGCTCCCCGCGCTCGGGTTCGGGGCCTGGTTCGTCTTCTCCTACCTGACCTCGTTCTTCCGGGCCTTCCTCGCCTTCCACGCGGTCTGGTTCTTCGCGCTCCATCTGTGGAATTCCTGGAGCGGGGAGCTGCGCGCGGAGTCCTCCCCCCTGCCGGAGCGGCTGCGCCGCGCCGCGGCGGCCGTCGAGCCGCTGCTCCTGTGGGGCCTGCCGGCGGCCGCCCTCGTCGCCTTCTATCTGCGCTGGGGGCATATCCCTCAGATCGTCTTCATCGCGGCGATCTGGTTCGTGCCGGTATTCATCTTCGCCCTCGCGCGCCGGCTGCATCGCCGCGACGTCAACATCGCCCGGATCGAGGGGCGGCTCGGGGGCATGCGGAGGATGCTGTACCGGTTCGTCGTCTCGATCCCCGTGATAGGCCGCCGGCAGATCCCGTTTCGCGCCCTCGACCGGGTCTCCCTCGAGATCGGCAGCGGTATGTTCGGCCTGCTCGGCCCCAACGGCGCGGGCAAGACGACCCTGATGCGGATCATCTGCGGGATCCTCGATCAGAACTACGGAACGATCACGATCAACGGGCTCGACGCCGCCCGGCACCGAGAGGAGCTGCAGGGCCTGATCGGGTACCTTCCCCAGGAGTTCGGCACGTACGAGAACATGACGGCGAGGGAGTTCCTCGACTACCAGGCGATACTCAAGGGGCTCGTCGAAGCCGGGGAGCGGCGCCGGATGGTCGAGTACGTGCTCTCGGCGGTCCACATGGAGGAGAGCGCCGACAGGAAGATCGGCTCCTTCTCGGGAGGGATGAAGCAGCGGATCGGCATCGCGCAGATCCTCCTGCACCTGCCGCGGATCCTCGTCGTCGATGAGCCGACGGCCGGGCTCGATCCGCGCGAGCGGATCAGGTTCCGCAACCTCCTCGTCGAGCTCAGCCGCGACCGGATCGTGATCTTCTCGACTCACATCATCGAGGACATATACAGTTCGTGCCACCGCGTCGCGGTCCTCGACAGG
>JAQVGR010000330.1 GCA_028696635.1 Candidatus Krumholzibacteriia bacterium
TGCCGACCGTCTCCCCGCCGCTCACCGCGTCGCCCGCGGCGATCGCCGGGGCGAACTCCCACCGCCGGTCGTGGTCGAGCGCCGCAGCGTGGATCCCCTTCTGGATGTACTGGTCGGAAGAATCGCGTATCTTCTCGAGGGGGCGCTGGATGCCGTCGTAGATCGTCCCTATCAGCCCCGGCCCGAGCTCGACCGAGAGCGGCACGCCGGCGCTGTAGATGTCGGTGCCGGGGGCGAGCCCCGTCGTGTCCTCGTAGACCTGTATCACGGCGCGTTCGCCGTCGAGCTTGACGATCTCGCCGACGAGGTGATGCTCGCCGACCTCGACGAGGTCGAGCATCCGCGCCTTCTCCACGCCCCGCGCATGCACGACCGGCCCGACGACCTTGTCGACCTGTCCGATTATCTCAAGCACTGCCCGACTCCCCGCTGTGGTCGCTGTAGAACACCCTGTCTATGACCCCCGCGCGGATCTCCTCGCGGAACCTGAACATCCGCGCCTCGAACGTATTGTCGAATATCACGTTGCCGCCCGGCACGCCGACCCGGGCGCCGCCGAGCGACGCCTTATCCAGGGGACGCGCCTGCAGCGAGTTGACCGGCCGCCCTTCGGCCGTCATCGCCTGCTTGACCCGCGGGAAGATCTCCTTCTCGAGCAGGTCGAGGTCGCGCTTGTCGACGGTCACGACGAACGACTTCCCCTCCAACCCGCGGACCGCCTCCGTGACGAGTCCGGCGAGCACGTCGGGGTACCGTTTCGACCCGCGCATCGCCGCGAGCTCCTTCTCGACCATCCCGCTCACGACCGAAACGACCTCCTCGCGGGCGCGGAGCCTGGCCCGGCGGACCTCGATGCTCACGCTCGAGAGCATCCGCCTGCTCTCCGTTTTCCCCCGCGCCTCCGCCTCGCGCATGATCCGGCCGGCGATCTCGCCGCGCTGGGCCTCGGCCTTCGCGGTGATCTCCCCGGCCGTGCGCCTCGCCTTGTCGAGGATCGACTCGATCTCCCTCTCGCCGTCCTCGCGGATCTGGCCGCAGATCTTGTCGACCGATTCGTTATCGACCACTGCTTCTGCTCCCCCGTGTCGGCGGGGCCGGGGTCAGATCTTCACCCCCACCGCCGCGTTCACCATCTCCCTGATCGACTGGCGCCCCTCCATCGGCCCCAGACGGTCGGGAATCTCGATGATCAGCGGAAAGGCCTGACCGAACGTGTACTGCTCGATCTGGTCGCGGATCGCCTCCGCGATCCTCTCCGTGACGATGACGATGCCGATATCGCGCGACTCGAACGCCTTGGCGAGCGCCTCGCGCGCGCCCTCCGGCGAGTCGACCGCCTCGCCGTCGAGGCCGACGAGCTTGAATCCCGCGACCGTGTTCTCGTCCGCAATGACGTAGAACTGCATCGTCCGTTCTCCCGTTCCGGCGCCCGGGGGCTGGCGCGGCCTTCAGGTCCGCCCGGCCCCGGAGGCCGCCGCGGTCAGATCTTCCCGAGTATCATGATCGAGATGATCAGGCCGTATATCGCGATCCCTTCGGCCAGCCCGACGTAGATCAGCGCACGCGCGGCGAGCTCGGGCTTCTCGCCGATCGCACCGAGCGCCGCCGAGCCGACGTACGCCACCGCCACCCCCGCCCCGACGCTGCCGATCGCCGTCGAGAAGGCCGCGGCGACGAATCCCCACATCATGATTCTCGCCTGCTCGGGTGTGTATGAGGCGACGGTCTGCTCGGCGCCGTGCTGCTGCCCGTAGACGTGCGCCGCCGTGGAGATCAGGGTGATCAGGAGAACGATCGCCACGGTGGAGAATACCGCCGCCGTGGAAATCGTGATCCAGCGCTTCATCCGACTCCTGCGCGCTTCCTGCTGTGACATCCTGCGGGTCTCCTTTCATCGGTTGCGGCCCGGGGACCCGCCCAGGCCGATCGGTTTGTACGCCGTGCCGCCGCCCATGAAGAACTTGCCGAAGAACTCGTAGTACTCCAGTCGGACGGCCTGGATCGTGACGACAAGGCCCTCGAGCAGTATGATGATCACGTTGCCGAGGACCAGGATCAGCGCCGAGTAGAACAGCCCCCCGCTCTTGTAGTGCACGAGCCCCTCGAGGCTGAACACGGCGATGAACAGCCCCGCGTGGGCCAGCGCGAACGCCGCCACGCGGATGAACGAGACGGTGTTCCCGAGATACCCCGTGACGATCTCGATCACCTCGACGAGCGACTCCATCACGTAGGCGGCCACCCCCATCTCGAACCGCATCCGGCGCCTGCCGAAAACGGCCGAGAGCGGCTCGCGCAGGAAGAGCAGCAGTATCGGGAGACCGATCCCGAAGACGAGGAGCCTGACCGGGATCGAGCGGTTGGCGAGAAATATAGACGCCGCCCCGATCCCCGACCAGTAGAGGACCGCGCTGACCACCCCGGCGTGGTCGAAGAATACCGCCCTGAGGTTGCCAGCCCGCAGCGCGTTGATCACGTTCAGCACGATCCCGATCGAGATCATGACGACCCCGAAGAAGATGGCGAACTTGAAGAACCGCATCACGTCCCCCATCGGCGACATCCAGAGGTGCGGTATCAGGGTCTCCACCCCGAAGATGCTCCCGTAGAGCAGTCCGAAGACGATCGACGAGCAGCCGCAGTAGAAGGCGAGCCTGCCGACGAGCATCGTTCCCTCGGACCGGCCGCTGCCGCGGAACCCGAGCAGCCAGCCGACGAGGGCGAGGATCGCCCCGTGTCCGACGTCACCGAACATCGCGCCGAACATGATCAGGAAGCTGATCGCGACGAACAGCGTCGGGTCGACGAAGGCGTAGTCGGGCAGCCCGTAGCTGGAAACGAGCATCTCGAACGGCCGGAAGAACCTGGGGTTCTTCAGCATCACGGGGACCTTGACCCGGCCTCCCTTCACTCCGGTGATCTTCTCGGGGGGGATGACCTCGACGATCGCCCGCCCGTGGGCGGCGCGGAAGATCTCCCGCTCGACGTCCTGCTTGCGGCCGCTCGGCACCCACCCGGAGAACACGTACGTCTTGCGGGTCTTTCGCAGGAACCCCTTCACCTTGAGCAGC
>JAQVGR010000331.1 GCA_028696635.1 Candidatus Krumholzibacteriia bacterium
CTCGGGAGCGGTCGCGCGGTCCGTCGCCGGACGCAGCGGGGCCTTCCTCGCCGCCCTGGCGGGCTCGGCCGCGATCCTCGCCGGGGGCGCCTGCCACCTCGGCCTGATAGGCCGGTGGGGCCCGGGCGGCACCCTGGCTCTGGCCGTCTATCCGTTCGCCGCCGGGGAGGCCCTCAAGGCGGCTCTCGCCGCGGGGCTCGCCGGGAGGCGCGACGGCTGAGGCTCCCGGCGCGGGAAAAATTCGCTTGTTTTTCCGGGGGATTGTGGTATATTCGCCCCGAGCTCAGTGTTGAGGAGTGAACGTAGCGAAGCTTCAAGATAAGAAGAGAGACGAACCTGCCTCGTTGATCATCTTTATCCCGAACGCAGTGAACTTCCCTCTCAAACCAGCTCACGTTGTTTCTGTACTGGCACCTGCGACCTACTGGAGGTCACTGCTGTGAAGATCTACGTTGGAAATATGTCGTTCAACACGAACGAGGATGATCTGCGCAAGGCGTTCGAGGCCCACGGCACCGTCGACTCGGTCAACATCGTGACCGACCGCGACACCGGCCGCCCGAGAGGTTTCGGCTTCGTCGAGATGTCCAACGACACCGAGGCGAAGGCCGCGATCGAAGGGCTCAACGGCAAGGAGCTCGACGGCCGCACGCTGAACGTGAACGAGGCCCGTCCCCGTCCCGAGGGCGGACGCAACCGCCGCCCCGGCGGCGGTGGCGGCGGCGGCGGCGGTTTCCGGCGCGGCTACTAGCGCCGGCCCCCGCTCGCGGGCCTGATTCGGCCGCCGTCGGCAGGGCGGCGAGCCGGTAGATGATGACGGGGAGGCCGCTCGCGGCTTCCCCGTTCTCTTTTCCCTCCCCCGGCAAACCCCTCTTTGACGAAACCGCCCCGGGATAGTACCATGTTTCCCGCATCCATGCGCGACCCCCGCGACGGCGGGGGGCCGGTCGCGCGGCGTCCTGGTATCTCACCCGTGCTCAGGAGGTAAAGGTGGACACAGAGAGACGTTCCCTCCGCGCTTCGATGATCGCCGGCGCTCTCGCGCTCGTTGCCGCGATCTCGATCCCGACCGGCCTCGGGGCCGGGACGAAGCCCCCCGGGACGCGCGTCGACGAGGTCGTCGATACGATCCACGGCGTGGCGGTCGCCGATCCGTACCGGTGGCTCGAGGATCAGCAAAGCCCCGAGACAAGGGCCTGGATAGACGCGCAGAACGAGCACACCGATTCGTTCATCGCGAAGCTGCCGTACCGAGAATGGATCGGAGCGCGCCTGGGCGAGCTGATGAAGATAGACCAGATCTCGCGGCCGTTCGAACGAGGCGGGCGGTACTTCCTCTCCAGGCGCGCCGCCGACCAGGATCTCTGGGTGATCTACATGCGCGAGAGCCTCGACGGGGAGGACCGCATCCTCGTCGACCCGCACGACCTCAGCGCGGATCTGACGACGAGCGTCGGGATCAACGACGTCTCCTCCGACGGGAAACTGCTCGCCTACTACATCCGCGAGGGGGGGGAGGACGAGGTCTCGATAAGGTTCCTCGACATCGACAGCGGCGAGCACCTGGACGAGGACCTGCCGAAGGGGCATTTCTTCGGGCTCTCGATCACCCCCGACAAGAGGGGCTTCTACTATGCGAAGCATGTCAACGAGGTCGGCTCGCGCGTCTACTATCATGCGATGGGGACCGACGCGGCCTCCGATCCGCTCGTCTTCGGCGAGGGGTACGGCCCCGGGATGGGGATCGGCTGTTCCATAACCGACGACGGGCGGTACCTCGGGATCATGGTTTTCCACGGCTCGGCGGGGCAGAAATCCGAGGTCTACTACAAGGACCTCGCCTCGGACGGGCCGATCTTCGCGCTGGTCAACGACATCGAGGCCCGGTTCGAACCCGATTACGGCGGCGGCACCGTCTTCATGAACACCAACTGGGATGCGCCGAACGGCAGGATCCTCGCAGCGGATCCCGCCGCGCCGTCCCGGGAGAACTGGAAGGAAATAATCCCCGAGCGCGAGGATGCGGTCATCGAGGGGTTCTCCGTGGCCGGCGGCAGGCTCTTCGTCAACTACATGGAGAACGTCCAGTCGAAGGTCCGCGTCTTCGGGCCCGACGGATCGTACCTGCGCGAGATCTCGTTCCCCACCATCGGCACGGTGAGCGGCGTTTCGGGGCGCTGGGGGAGCGACGAGGCATTCTTCGCCTTCACCTCGTTCCACGTGCCGACGACGATATACCGGTACGGCGTCGCCGAGGGGACGCAGGAGGTCTGGTACCGTTTGAGCGTCCCGGTCGACACGGAGAATATCGCCGTCGAGCAGGTCTGGTACGAGTCGAAGGACGCAACGAAGGTTCCGATGTTCCTCATGTACCGCAAGGGCCTCGAGCGCGACGGGAGGAACCCGACCGTGCTGACCGGGTACGGCGGGTTCAACGTGAGCATGAAGCCCGGCTTCCGCGCGACGGCGATACCCTGGGTCGAGCGGGGGGGGATCGTCGCGATCCCCAACCTGCGCGGCGGCGGCGAGTTCGGCGAGAAGTGGCACCAGGCAGGGATGCTCGCAGAGAAGCAGAACGTATACGACGACTTCATCGCGGCGGCCGAGTGGCTGATCGGGCAGAAGTACACGAGCAGCGACCGGCTCGCCATCTCGGGGGGAAGCAACGGCGGGCTGCTCGTCGGCGCCGTGATGACGCAGCGTCCCGAGCTGTTCAAGGCGGTCGTCTGCAGCTATCCCCTGCTCGACATGGTGCGCTATCACCGGTTCCTTCTCGCCCGGTTCTGGGTCCCCGAGTACGGCTCCTCGGAGGATCCGGAGCAGTTCAGGTTCCTCCACGCCTACTCCCCGTACCACAACGTCCGGGAAGGGGTGAAGTACCCGGCCACCCTGTTCATCACGGGGGACGCCGACACCCGCGTCGCCCCGCTGCACGCGCGCAAGATGGCCGCGATGCTCCAGGCGAAGACGGGGGGCGAGGCGCCGATCCTGCTTCTCTACGACACGAAGGCGGGGCACTCGGGAGGGAGGCCGGTGAGCAAGGTGATCGAGGACGAGA
>JAQVGR010000332.1 GCA_028696635.1 Candidatus Krumholzibacteriia bacterium
TCCCCTCGTCAGAAGATCTGGCCGAGGCTGATGTGCACGCGGTACGCGTCTTCGCCGGTCATCCTGTTGAGCGGATACCCGACGTCGATGCGGATCGGGCCGACCGGGGTATAGTATCGAAGACCGTATCCGATGGAAAACCTGAAGTCGAGAAGGCCGGTGTCGGCCGGGCCGGTGTATATCCGGAACCTTTCCCACGTCACCTCATCGAGGCTGTTCCACACATTTCCGCCGTCCGCAAAGACGACCGCGCCGAAATTGTATCTGCCGATCCACGGGATCGGGAACCGCAGCTCGACGTTTCCGAGCAGCAGGACCCTTCCGCCTCTGGGATCGCCCTCCGCCCCCCGGGGGCCGAGGCTGTTCTCGCTGTAGCCCCGGACCGAGTTCGATCCGCCGGCGAAGAATCTGCTCTCGATCGGGATTCCGCGCTCGACGCTGTCTCCGAACGGCTCGGCGTACCCGAACCTGAATCGGTACGCTACGATCGAGCCTCGCGCAGCGGATCGATACTCCTGGAAGGTCGGGATGACGGAGTAGTAATCGTCGTCGCCTCCGAGCGGGCCGCCGGCGCACCTCGTCTCCACCGTGAGGAACATGCCCCTGGTCGGATTGAAGTAATAGTCGCGCGTATCGCGGCGGTATGCGAAGTCGAGGGCGCGCCGGCGCGAGGATGGCGGCTCCTCGGGAACGTTCTCGCGCTCGATGCTCTCCAGGGCGTACCCGAATACGATCGTCGTCTGACGGGTGAAACGCCGTGAAAGACTCAGGTTGAAATTGCTTCCGCGGATGATCGCCGGTTCGACAGTGGCGTCGTACTCGTGATCGGCGCCGACGGTGAAGGAGTTCCAGGTTCCGAGCACGTGCGGAAAGAGCAGCGTCCCGCGATAGAGGAAGTACCTGTTTTTCGGCTCCCAGTTCTCGCTCCGGTACGTGTTGTCCCGGAACAGGGAGAAGGCGTACTCTCCGTGCAGATTGAGCGCGTATCCCCGCCCGAACAGGTTGCGCTGACCCCATTCGGCGAAGACGCGGTTGCCGTGCACGTTTCCGACTCCGAACCCCGTCTCGATGTAGCCCTTCTTGCGTTCGCGCACCTGGATCTCGAGATCCGTGCTGCCCTGCCCGATATCGAGCCCGACCGGCACGATCTCGACCGAGCTGAAATACCCCGTATCGTAGAGGTTCTGCGAGCTCTCGAGGACCCTGGCGAGGCGGAAATACTCCCCCGGCCGCACCTTCAGCTCCCTGCGCACGAGACGCTCCCTGACCGTCGTGTTGCCCGTCACTTCGATCGTATCTATCTTCACGGGGATGCGCGGATCGAGCGACCAGGCGATATCGACCTCGAGCGAATCGACCGTCGCCTCGTACGTCACCACGGCGCCGAGGTGCCCCCTCTCGAAGAACTTGCGGTACAGGGTGTAGCGGTCGACGTCGAGGAGGTTGGGATTGTACGGGGCGCCCTCCACGAGCCGCAGCCCCGCTCTCAGCTCGCGTTCGGGCACGAGCGCCTGCTCCCCGAACGTGAGGCTGCGCACGACGGTCTGCGGCCCCTCGTTGACGAGTATCCTGATCCGCACCGTGTTGGACTTCTCGTCGTGATCTATGGAGTCTATCGTCACCGACGCCGCGAAGAATCCGTTCCTGTTGTAAAACGACCGGATCGCCTCGAGGTCGCGGCGGAGGAAATCGCGGCGGTAGCGGGGTTTCTTGATGAAATGATAGAACCGCCTCTCGCCGGTATGCATCCGGCTCTTGAGCGCGTCGTCGTCGAAGCTCCTGTTCCCGAGGATCACGATGCTCTCGACGACCGGGAATTCTATGCCGAAATCCTCGTCGGCCCGCACGGCGGGACAGGAGACGAAGAGGACCGTCGCGAAGGCGAGGATCCGGAATGTGATCATCCTCACAGCCTGTATCTTCAGCATTGAAATTGACAACGCATGCCGCCGCGTATACTGTCCGACGGGTGATGAGATTCCGAGCCACACACGCCGATCGACGACCGCGTTCTGCCGGTCCGCGCCGCCGCGGCGCGCTCCCGCGCCTGCTCCGGGCGGCCGTTCGTCCGGCCGTCCCCCTCCTCGGGCCGATCGTCCTCGCGGCGTGCATCTCGACCGCGGGATGCGACAGGCCGGACTCGGTGGAAGCGCAGAAGTCGCGCGATCTGTCCGCCGACGAACGGTATCTCGTCGAACTGTACTTGAAAATAAACGATTTGGAGAAAAATCTCCAAATGAATCCCGGGGACAGCCTTAAAAAATGGGATGAGCTCAGGGCGTCGGTCGACACGACGCGCGTCCGCCGCGCGCTGCGAAGCCTCGAGGGCGATCCCGAGGGCTGGGTCGGGATCTACGGCCGCATCAACGAGCTCGATTTCCAGCGCCGGTAAACGGAGTCCCCCCTACCGTATCAGGTTGAAGATATCGAGGAGGAAGATCGCGGCCATCAGCGCTATCAGCACGAAAAATCCGATCTGACCCATCAGTTCCTGCGCCCTCCTGCCCAGCTTCCTGCCCGTGATACCCTCGATCAGGAAAAGAACGAAATGCCCCCCGTCGAACGGCACGACAGGGAGCAGGTTGAATATGGCGAGGTTCACCGAGAAGAAGGCTATGAACGACATCAGGTAGACGAATCCCCACCGGACCATGTCTCCCGCCATGACGCCGACCCGAATCGGACCGCCGACCGCCTTGATGGAGGCGCCGCCGCTGACGAACTTCCCGAGGAACGCCAGTATCGCCTTGACGACGCCGGCGAAGGTCCGGGAGCCGTAGACGCACGCCTGGCCGAACGAGACCGGGCGCTTCTCGTAGTACTCGTTGATGCCGATCGCACCGACCTCGACGACGTCGAGCTTCTCGCCCTGCGCCGGCGCGTCCATCGCCTCGGGAGTGATGACGGCCGAAAGGGTATCGCCGCCCTGCGTCCACCGCATGCTCATCGGGACGCCGAGCCTCGAGTGGATCATCTCCTGGAAGTCGAGATAGGTGGTCACCGTCGTGTCGTTCACGGAGAGCACCCGCGCCCCTCGGCGCATGCCGGCCTCCC
>JAQVGR010000333.1 GCA_028696635.1 Candidatus Krumholzibacteriia bacterium
TGGCCGAACGAGACCGGGCGCTTCTCGTAGTACTCGTTGATGCCGATCGCACCGACCTCGACGACGTCGAGCTTCTCGCCCTGCGCCGGCGCGTCCATCGCCTCGGGGGTGATGACGGCCGAAAGGGTATCGCCGCCCTGCGTCCACCGCATGCTCATCGGGACGCCGAGCCTCGAGTGGATCATCTCCTGGAAGTCGAGATAGGTAGTCACCGTCGTGTCGTTCACGGAGAGCACCCGCGCCCCTCGGCGCATGCCGGCCTCCCAGGCGGGCCCGTCGCGCTGCACGTCCCCGATCCGCGGCTCCGAGCCCGACGTGATCCCCACGATGAGACGCTGCTCCGCGTCGTTCCAGGCCGGCGAGACGTCCAGGGCGAGGGTGTCGGTGACCCGCTCGAGAACGAAGGTCGACACGGCGTTCTCGTCGTACCGGATCAGGTCGGAGACCTCGACGCCGGGAACCAGCGATGTCCCGTTGATCGATACGATCCGGTCGCCGGGCATGAAACCCGCGATCTCGGCCGGCGAATCGGGCGAGACGCTCGTGACGATGTTGCTCGTGTTCGCGATGAAGACGCCCGCCGCCCAGACGCTGAGAATGTAGATGATCAACGCGGCGAGCGCGTTCATGAACGGTCCGGCGAGGACGACGGTGATCCGCTGCCAGGGGTTCTTGCGCGTGTAGAGCCTGTGCTCGGGGATGTCGGCGGGGATCTCGCCGGTCTCCTTCTCTTCCTCCTCCCCGCCCGTCTCTCCGGCGAACTTCACGTACCCGCCGAAGGGGAGGAGAGAGAGCGCGTACTCTGTCTCCCCGATGCGCTTCCTGAGGATCTTCGGCCCGAACCCTATGGAGAAGGTGACCACGTATATCCCGTTCAGCTTCCCCGCAAGGAAATGCCCCACCTCGTGCACGAAAACGACGACGCTCAGAACAAAGGCGAATGTAACCAGGGTCAGCAGCATGAATCCTCCCTCACGGTGTCGTCGCCTCGGGATGGCGCCCGGCGAGCAGTTCGCGCGCCCAGCGGTCGGCCGCGTGGACCGCTTCGACCGTCACGGCATCCCGCGCGTCGTGCGCCTCCAGGGCTTCCTCTATCCAGTCGATGATCGTCAGGAACCCGATCCTCCCCGCCAGGAAGGCTTCGACGGCCGTTTCGTCGGCTGCGTTGAGAACGGCCGGGGCTGTTCCGCCGGCTCGGGCCGCCGCCATCGCCAGTTCGAAGGCCGGGTATTGCCCGGGGACGAACGGATGGAATTCGAGGCTCGCGAGCTCCTCGAACGTCAGCGAACCCCACGGGAATTCCGGCATCTCCGGGTGGTACATCGCGCTCATCAGCGGCAGGCGCATGTCCGCGGGTCCGAGGTGCGCCAGCATCGAGCCGTCTCTGAGACGGACGAACCCGTGGACGAGCGACTGCGGATGGATCACCACGTCTATCGCTTCGTACGGAAATCCGAAGAGGCGGTGCGCCTCGATCACCTCGAGCCCCTTGTTGAGCAGCAGCGCCGAGTCGACCGTCACCTTCCTCCCCATCCTCCAGGTCGGATGGTCGAGGACCTCGGCCACGCTCGCGCGGGCGAGATCCTCGGGTGCGCGTCCGCGAAGCGGCCCGCCGGATGCCGTCAGCACGATCCGCTCCGTTTCCCCGCGGTGCCCGCTCATGCAGCGCGCCAGCGAAAAATGCTCGCTGTCGACCGGCAGGATGCGGCCGGAGGCTCCGGGGATCCGTTCGATGATGTCTCCGCCGGCGACGAGAGACTCCTTGTTCGCAAGCGCCACCGGGCATCCCGCCTCGAGCGCCCGCACGGTCGGCTCGAGGCCGGCGATCCCGACGAGCGCGTTGATCACGAGGTCCGGGACCGGATCGGCCAGCAGCGCGGCGATCCCGTCCATGCCGACCCCCGCCGAGCGCCTCGCCAGCCCGCCGTCGAGCCCCTCGAGCTCCCGAGCGGCGGTCTCGTCGCGCAGCGACCAGCGCGCGACGGGGAACGACGAGAGCTGCGCTCGCAGCTCCTGCGCGTTGCGCCCGGCGCACAGGCCCGTGACCTCGAACCGCCCGGGATCGGCGGCGGCTATCTCGGCGGCCGCTCTCCCTATCGAGCCGGTCGACCCGAATATGACGATCCGCGTGCGGGTCCCGCCCATATCAGTGTCCTCGAAGAACGAGAAATCTCATCAGGTAATAGAGCACCGGCGCGGTGAACAGAAGCGAATCGAAGCGGTCGAGGACGCCGCCGTGCCCCGGTATGGCGCGCGAGGAGTCCTTGATCCCCGCGTCCCTTTTCATGAGCGATTCGACGAGGTCCCCCACCTGTCCGGTGACCGACGCGGCGACGGCGAGCGCGGCCGCCTGCGCGCCGGTGAACGGCATCTCCACGATCTCCCGGGCGACGAGGATTCCCGCGATCGAGAAAATCACGCCCCCCGCCGCTCCCTCCACCGTCTTGCCGGGCGAGATCGAGGGAAACAGCCTGCGCCTGCCGAACAGCGTCCCGGCCGCGTAGGCGCCGGTATCGTAGCACCAGGTCATCGTGAAAACGGCTATCACCAGCGGAAAGCCCGCAGCGTACTCGAGCCCGGTCTCGCGCGGCAGCTCCCTGACCAGGGCCAGGTGGCTTCCCAGCCACGACACGTACATGACGCCGAAGACGGTGGCTGCGATCCGTCCGAGCGCGTGCTCCCGCTCGCCCCGGATCAGTTCCGCCGTCATGACGGCGAGCAGGAACGCGGTTATCAGAACCGGCGCCCACATGCCGCCCCGCAGGAAGAGAGCGGCGGGCAGGAGCGCCCCCGCAGCCATGCCGAGCAGCCGGTGCGGCCGCAGCCCCCGCGTCGACATGATCGAGTAGTACTCGACGAGGCCGATGACGATGACGAGCTCTATCAGCGCGAAATAGTACCATGACCCGAAACGGGCGATCACTATCAGGCAGGGCAGGAAGACGGCCGATGCGAGAAGGCGCTTCGCCAGCGATCCGTCCCGGCTCCGGGACGGGGCCCGGGTGTCCTCCGCGTCCGGTCGGTTCATCGTCTCCCCCTCCCTCTCCGGCTGT
>JAQVGR010000334.1 GCA_028696635.1 Candidatus Krumholzibacteriia bacterium
ATGATCACCGAGAGCGGCGTCCTCAACTCGTGGCTGATGCGGCCGAGGAACTCGCTCTTGAGGCGGTCGAGCTCCATCAGCTTCTTGTTGAGCTCCTTGAGATCGCGGTTCTGTATCGTGATCTTCTCCTCGAGGATCTTGCGCTCGGTCACGTCGTGTCCGACGGCGAGCACGTAGGGATGTCCCCGCACCTTGAGAACCGTCGTCGATATGTCGAGGTATATGATCTCCCCGTCGCGCTTCAGGCAGGGTATCTCCGCCGAGCTTTCGAGCCCGCCCTTGAGAGTCGTCGCGAAATTGCTGCGCATCAGATCCCGGCGCTCGGGGGTGGTGAAGATCCAGATGTCCCGGCCGATCACCTCGTCGGGCCGATACCCGAACTTGCGCTGCAACACGTGGTTGCATTCGACGATCCGGCCCGAGACGTCCACCAGCAGGATCAGATCGCTCGCATGGCGCATCAGCTGCCGGTACTTGTCGCCGAGCTCCCTCTGGCTGTCGACGAGCTGGGAGTTCTCGATCGCGACCGCGGTGAGCTGGCTGAGCCTGGTGACGAGCTGGAGATCGAATTCGCTGAAATGGTTCGGCCGGTAGCTGCCGATGTTGAGCGTCCCGATCAGGGAACCCTTGGCGATCAGCGGGACCACGATGTCCGATCCGAGGTTGTCCTCCCTCATGATCTCGACGAACCGCCGGTCCGCGGCGATGTCGCGCCGCAGGATCGGCTTCCGGTTGATCGCCACCCAGCCGATCAGGTTGGACTCGTCGAGCGGGACGTACCGGCCCTCGCTGGAGGCGTCTCCGTTCCTTCGGTAGACGTGCCGGATGTACAGGCACTGCTCGGTCTTCTCGTAGATCGCGACGCACCCGATGTCGTAATCGACCACCTTGGCGAACTCGACCGAGATCCGCGAGAGGATATGATCGAGGTCGAGCCGCGAATTGAGCACCTCGGCGATCTCCATCACCGCGGAGAGCTCGCGGATGACCTCCTCCTTGTCCCTGCCCGTCGAGTAGAGGTAATCGAAAAACGCTTCCCGTTCCATCGCGCAACCGCTTTCCGCCGGCCCCCGCGGGGGACCGGACAGACGGTTCAATGCAGGAAATATTCCAGTTATGAGGGGAACGGGGGAAAAGGGGCCGGAACGGGGAGCGTGGCGCGTCACCCCGCGAACGAGAACCTGCTCTTGAAGTGCCGCAGGCTCAGCTGCCGGCCGTATTCGACCTTCACGCCGGGGATCCTGTCGCGGTGGTCGGCGAGCACCCTGACCGCCTCGACGACAGCCGAGAGGTCCCGGTCCTCGTAGGTGAGCCTCGGCACGGCGGCCCGAACGTAGTTGATCCGCGGATCGGGCGGTATCTCGCGCTCTCCGTCGAACGATCCGAACGCGTAGGTGCCGAGCTCGCAGACGCGGTGCCCCGCGATCAGCAGCAGGGCGGTGAAGGCGATCCCCCGGAAATCGCCCACGTCGGCGGCGGCGCCGTCGAAGAACCTGTCGATGTCGATGTAGACGGCGTGCCCCCCGACGGGCTTGACGACGGGGATGCCGCAGCGGTCGAGACCGGCGCCGAAACGGGCGACCTGCCCGATCCGGGCGTCGAGGTAATCGCGGCGCACGACGGTCCGCAGGCCTTCGGCTATCGCCATCAGGTCCCGCCCGGCGAGGCCGCCGTAGGTGGGGTGCCCCTCGGTCATGATCTGCCGGTCGGTGATCCCTTCGCGGAAACCGGGGAACCGGCGGAAGAGGTCGCCGTCGCGGCGGATCACCAGCGCCCCGCCCATGTTCGCCAGGCCGTCCTTCTTGAGGCTGATATGAAACCCGTCCACGTACCGGAACATCTCGCGGACGATCTCCGGGATCCCGGTGCCGGCGAATTCTTCCTCGTGGCGCTGTATGAACCACGCGTTCTCGGCGAACCGGCACGCGTCGAGGAAGAACGGGACGTTGTACCTGCGGGTGACCTGCCTGATGCGGCGCATGTTGTCTATGGAGACCGGCTGCCCCCCGCCGGTGTTGTTGGTGACGGTGAGGTAGACGACCGGGACGCGGTCGCGCTCGTGCTCGAGCAGGTTCTCCAGCTCCTCTATGTCCATGTTTCCGCGAAACGGGTATGTCTCGTCGTTCTCGAGATGGCGCTTGCAGGGCAGGTTGAGGGGTATCATCCCCTTGTCCTCGATGTTTCCCTGCGTCGTGTCGAAATGCGAGTTGCTGGGGATGATGAAGACCGGTCCGCCGGGCGAGCCGTCCGCTCCGCCGAGCCGCGGCCCGATCCGCTCGAGAAGCTCCGGCAGCAGCCCCCCGGAGAGGGCGCCGCCCCTCCCCGCTCCGGCCCGGGAGAGCTCGCGCGCGAGAACGGAGAAGAAGGCGTTCTCGGCGGCCCTGCCCTGGTGGAAGAGGAACATGCTGTCCGACGAGCCCCCCGCCGAGGCGCCCTCGTCGCACCACCCGGCGCCGAAGGTCTCTGCGAACTGCTCGCGCAGCTCGAAGAACCCCTCGTTCGAGCCGTACGCCTCGTCGCCGAGGAACATCGCCGCCCACTGCTCCATCGTCATCGTCGTCGTGCCCGAATCGGACAGCAGGTCGCACCCGGGGATCATGTCGGCGCGAAAAAGGAACGCGTTGAGCCCCGCCTCGTTCACGAGGATGTCTCGACGCTGCTCGAAATCCTCGATCGAGCAGCCCCGGAAACGGACGACGGCGTTGCGGTACGGCCGCGGCCGGAAGTAGCGGCCCGGCTCCCCGACGTTGTCCAGCGCGCCCCGGAACCTGCGGATAAAGAAGGCGGTCGCGTCGGACATCAGACGTTCTCCCTCGTCGGAATGTTCATCGCCTCGCGCACCTCGCGCATCGTCTCCTGCGCGACGGCGCGGGCCCGGTCGGCCCCCGCGCCGAGGATCTCCCGCACGCGCCCCGGATGCGCCTCGAGGTCGGCACGCCGCTCGCGGATCGGCTCGAGCGCGGCGTTCATCATCGCGGCGAGCTGCATCTTGCAGTCGACGCAGCCTCGGGCCCCCGACTCGCATTCGCTTCTCACCGTCGCCTGCCCG
>JAQVGR010000011.1 GCA_028696635.1 Candidatus Krumholzibacteriia bacterium
CAGCAACCGGAATCGGAGCGCCGCGGCCGCGACGGCCGCCGCTCTGGCGGCGATCGTTCTCGGCGGATGCTCCCGGCCGGCCCCCGAGGCGTTCAGGGAGCCGAGCAGAGCGGTGCAGGCGGTGGAGTCGAACGTCCAGGCGCTCCAGGCCTGGGCGGGCGCGAAGGCGCGCGCCGACGTGCTGGTGCACGTCGACGCCGTAGACGATATGGCCGTTTTCCCCCCGTCCCTCTCGGGGCAGATCGGCAGCGCCGCCGACGCCCTCGCCCGCGGCGACGCGGCGGGGATCGACCGGCTCGCCCCTCTGCTCGAGAGCGGCGGCACGGTCAATCTCTGGTACCAGGCCGGCCTGTACCGCCGGGTCGTCTGGGTCGTACCCGCGGCCGGATCGGTGGGCGCCGCGTCGGTCGAGAACTTCCGCGCCGTGCTGGCCGCAAGGCGGGGGTATTCCGCCGCCGATCTCGCCGATCTGCGCGCGTCCGGCAACGCGATAACGGGAACGATCGGCGGCGTTCCACTCTCCGTCACGACGCTTGAGGACCTCGACGTCGGCGAGGAGCGCGCCGTCATCGACATCGATCTCGGCTGGTTCGTCGGCCGGCAGGGACAGGATCCGTCGTGCCGCCCCGGAACCGCGTCGCTGCTCAGCGTCATCCGGGTCCTCGCCCGCACGCGCATCCCCGCAGTCTATGTCACCATCACCCGGCACGCGCCGAGCCGGTCCGTTCCCCTCGACATACGCTACTACTCGGAGGTCATCGAGGAGATACTGGCCGATCCCGAGCTGATCACCGGGCCCCTGCCGCCGCTCTACGCGACGATGATCCAGGCGGAGGAGTCGCTCGTGGCTGGGCGATACGGCGAGGCGCGGGCGCTCTACCTCGATCTGACGTCCCGGCGCGGCGACATGGCCGGATTGCACTTCTCGCTCGGGCTGGTCGAGGGGTTTCTCGACAATGCCGGGCGAAGCAGGGAGGCGCTCCTGAAAGCCTACCGGCTCGATCAGGGGTACCTGCCCGCGTTCCTCCAGCTCGCCCGCGTGCTCGCCGGGATGGGCCTGGTCGAGACGGGGGAATTCCTGCTCGCCACCCCCGATCTGGTCAACCTCGTCCCCGACGCGGAGATGGACTACCAGAAGGGCTTCTTCTATATCGAGGCGGGCAGGCCGTACGACGCGATCACCTGGCTCCAGCGGGTCGCCGGCAGGAGAGAGGACGACTTCGCGGTCCGGACGGTGCTCCGCAAGGCGTACGAGGATATCGGCGACGGGGAGAAGGAGACGCGGGTGCTCGAGGAGCTCCTCTCGATAGACGAGTCGCGGGTCGAGCGGGACATGCCCTGGGTCTACAAGCGGCTCGGGCGTCTGTACGAGACGGCGGGGACTGCCTCCCGCGCGGCGGAGGCGTACGCGCGGTATCTCGATCTCGTTGGGGACGACCCGGATGCCTCGAGGTTGCGCGCGGTGATCGATCAGCGGGGGCGAGGGCGCTCCGGGCCCTGAGAGCCCGGCTGCGCCGACGGGCACCGCGGCGCGACTGCGCACGCCGCGCATCTCGGACGCGGGGCGCGGCAGACGGAGCGCCCGTGGCTTTTCAGGTAGAAGGGGAGCCACCGCCACTGCGATCTGTCGAACAGAGCCATCAGATCGCGCTCGATCTTCTCCGGATCCTTTTCGGCCGTCCAGCCGAGCCGCTGCGCGACCCGGATCACGTGTGTGTCGACGACGATCCCCTCGACCTTCGAGAAGCCGTGCTGAAGGATTGCGTTCGCCGACTTTCGGGCGATCCCCGGCAGGGTGAGCAGCTCGTCCATCGTCCCCGGGACCTTACCGCCGAACCGGTCGAGGATGGCCGCGGACGCACCCTTGATCGCCTTCGCCTTGTTGCGGAAGAACCCGGTCGGGCGGACCGCCTCCTCGATCTCCCCGAGCGGCGCTTTGGCGAACGCGGCCGGGCCGGGGAATGCGCGGAACAGGCCGGGAGTGACGGCGTTGACCCGCTCGTCGGTGCACTGGGCCGAGAGGATCGTGGCGACGAGCAGCTGGAACGGTCCGTCGAACTCGAGATAGTGGCGGGGTCCGGGGTAGAGACCGTGCAGCGTCCTGAGCACCGCGCGGGCCGCCTTCGCGTTCGTGTCCATCTCGCTCCTTTCCCGCGCCGCGCCGGGGGCGGGCGGCGCCGCTGCGACCGGCGCCCCCCATGGTACACGCGACCGCAGGAGCGGCGCAACGGCGTCTGTCGGGTTTTCAGGCGAATCGGAGAGCGCGAAGTGTATCAGTACAGGACGCCGTGTTGCGTTTCCGGCGTCAAACGTTTATATTCACGGCTGTTATGAAACTCGTGCGGGCCATCACACAGGCGGTTCTCCTCGCGGCGGTCGCGGCTGCGGCCGCCTTCGCGTACAACGCGGTGCAGCCGAACGGCATCGATCCGTTCCGGCGCCCGGCCGAGGCTCCCGTCGTCGACCGCACGCTCGATCTTCCCGGGGACGGTTCCGGCGAACCCCGTGAGGGGATATCGTACATCTCTCTCGAGGAGCTGCGGGAGATGCTCGAGGCCGGCGATCCGGTCATCGACGCGCGCACGGCGGGGGAATTCGAAGGGGGCCACATCCCCGGCGCGATCCTCTGCGATTATTACGAGATGGGCACCTACTTCAGGACGGTGCTCCCGCGTCTCTCGCCGGAGATGCGGATCGCCGTCTACTGCTCGGGACCGCTCTGCGAAGATTCGGAGATGCTTGCCCGGGAGCTCTACGCGCTCGGATACACGGATCTTCGCGTATTCCGCGGAGGGATCGAGGAGTGGACCGCAGCGGGGATGCCTCTCGAGGCGGGATACGGGGAGGACCGATGACGATCGAGCGCAACGGATCGATGCGCCGCGCCGCCCCCGCGGACCTGATCCTCGAGCGAGACGGCCTGGGCGCGGGGGAGCGGCTGTGGCCCCCGCTGTCGAACAGGTGGTTCCTGCTCGCCTGCCGCCTTCTGCTGGCCGCGGTGTTCACGTACGCCGCCCTTCAGAAGATCGGGAGGCCGCTGCTCTTCGCCGACGAGATCAGGATGTACGGGGTCATCGATCACGGCCCGGCGCTCTATCTGCTGGCGATAGTTCTCCCCTGGGTTGAGCTCTTCTGCGGGATCTCGCTGCTGACCGGCCTGCTGATGCGCGGCTCCGCGCTGATCCTCGCCGTGGTCAACGTCGTTTTTATAGTTGTCATCGCCTATCGGAGCGCGGCTATAATGAACGCCGAGGGGATCGGGCTTTCGCAGGTCTTCTTCGACTGCGGGTGCGGCTTCGGCCCGACCTATGCGTGGAAAAAGCTCATCGAGGACACGGTCTTCTTTTTCGCCGCGCTGGCGATCCTCTCTGCTCCGGGCTACCGGCTTGTTCTCGCGACGGCAAGGGGAAGGAGAAAGGGGTAGCACTATGAGATTGCGAGTTATCGCGGCCGCTGCGATCATCGCGTTAGCCGCGCCGGCCGCCGCGGCGGCCCAGTCGCAGGAGACCGCCCCGCCTGCGCGCCACCGGGCGAGCGCCGATCACGGCACGGTGGGGCTCGGGGTGATCTTCGGCGAGCCGACCGGTCTGAGCGGGAAGGTCTGGACGACGGAACGGACCGCCTTCGATTTCGGGGTGGCCTGGTCGTTCCAGGGAGACGGCCACTTCCATCTGCACGCTGACTACCTGTTCCACAACTTCAGCTACTTCGACGTCGACAGGGGCTCGCTCCCGTTCTACCTCGGGATCGGAGGGCGCGTGCGCTTTCACGACGACGACCACGGCGACGACGACAGCCGCTTCGGCGTGAGGTTCGTCGTCGGTCTCGAGTACTTCTTCGAGGACTGGCCGATGGCGGTGTTCGTCGAGGTCGTGCCGATCCTCGATCTCGCCCCCGAGACCGAGGGGGACGTCAACGGAGGATTGGGGCTGCGATTCTACTTCTGATCGCGCCCGAACGAGATGCCGAGCGCCTCGGCGGTGCGCACGAACTGCCCCGCCGGGTCGACGAGGTTGAGCCGCTTCACCGCGTCGCTGATCTCGTCGGTGACGATCTTTCTCCCCCGCAGGCAGACCATGCGGCCGAACTCGCCCCGCGCGATCGCGCCGACCGCCTCCACGCCGAAGCGCGTCGCCAGGAGCCGGTCGAAGGTGGTCGGCGTGCCGCCGCGCTGCAGGTGGCCGAGGACGGTCGTGCGCGTCTCGATGCCGGTGCACTGGGCGATCCGGGAGGCGACCCACTGGCCGACTCCGCCGAGGCGGCCGGGAGCCGTCTCGGAGGGCTCCTTCTCGTAGATCTTTCCGCCGCCGGCGGGGAAGGCCCCTTCGGCGACGACCACGATGCTGAACCTGCTCCCGCCCTTCTTGCGGTCGGTGATGTGGCGGCACACCACGCCGAGATCGAAGGGGATCTCCGGAATCAGTATCGCGTCGGCCCCCCCGGCGATCCCCGCCTCGATGGCGATCCACCCGGAGTCGCGCCCCATCACCTCGAGCACGAGGACGCGGTGGTGGCTCTCGGCGGTCGTGTGGAGCTTGTCGACCGCGTCGGTCGCCGTAGAGACCGCGCTGTTGAAGCCGAAGGTCACGTCCGTCGCGCCGAGGTCGTTGTCTATCGTCTTCGGCACGCCGACGACCGGCAGGCCTTTCTCGTACAGCGCCTGGGCGATCTTCATCGTGCCGTCTCCCCCGACGGCTATCAGGACGTCTATGCCGAGCTTCGCGGCGTTCTCGATGATCTTTCCGCTGACGTCGCGGTGGATCGTCTTCCCGCCCCTCGTGACGGGATACTTGAGGGGGTTCCCGCGGTTGGAGGTGCCGAGGATCGTGCCGCCCTTTACCTGGAGGCCGCGCACGTCGCGAGGGGTGAGCTTGCGCGTGCGCGAGTCTATCAGGCCGTCGTACCCGTCGAGCACGCCGATGACCTCCCAGCCGTGGAGTATCCAAGCCGATCGCACGACGGCGCGTATCACCGCGTTCAGGCCCGGGCAGTCGCCGCCGCCCGTCAGTATCGCGATCGTACGTATCTTTTTTCCGTGCGGGGTTTTCGGTCCGGCCGGCGCGGGCTTCTTCGCGCGGGAAGACCCGGCGGGCCGTCGCTTCGTGTTCGAGTTCATCGATCGTCCTTTCCCGTGTGGATCCGCGCAGCGGGGCGCGGGGCAGGCGTCCGGGCGCATGCCGCCTTCGGCGGCGCGCACAGGGGATTTTCCGGTAACGAGGGATGATTGTAAACAAAAAACCCTCGTCTTGACCGGCGGGATCGATTCTGCTATCGTTCCGGTGCACGACAGGGAAATGCCTGCGGCGCGTCCGGATCAGCCGGGCGCAGGTTGCGCACTGACATTCGCCGGGCCGCCCCGTCAGCGGCGGCGCCGGCGGCACGGACCGGAGGTTATCCGATGAAACGAGCCCTCTTCGCGTCTCTCATGCTCGTCATGGCCGTCACCCTCGGGTGCGGGAAGAAGCAGGAGGAACAGCAACCCGCCGGGCAGCCCCCGGCGCACAGCGCCAAGATGGCCGCCCTCGTCGATCCGGTCGACGGCAAGCCGGTCGAAATCGCCGAAGTCGATTACTCCTGGGTATACAAGGATGTCGAGTACTACTTCAACTCGGAGAAGAACCTGAAGGCGTTCCAGCAGGATCCCGAGAAGTACATCGCCCAGATGAGGCGGTAGCGGCAAGTACCGGGCCGCGATAGCAGAAAATCTTGCACAGGCGCCCCGGAGCCCGAGCGGTTCCGGGGCGCCCGTCTGTCCGCGCGATACCCTGTCGTTCCCCATCGTTCCCCGCGGTTCCCTGTTCGAATAATCATTATAACCGATTGAGTCAATTGATATTGACGCCTTCAGCGTCCGCGAGGATCCCCGCGGATGGCCTCACGGCCCGCCTGCAGGGGGATCTTCGGCACACCCCTTGCGCATTGGCCCGGCCTTAGGAGTTTTTCTATCGGCCTCCGCGAGGAGGCCACCGGCAGTTACATCCTCCATCGTCGTGATGCCGGCGCTGCAACCGCGTGCACACTCCATTGTGACTGGAGGAGAGCAAAGGAGGACGGCTCAATGAGAAGGAGTCTTATCGGGACGATCCTTCTCCTCGTCGTCGTCGGCTCGGCCGCAGCCGCGCAGGGCCCCGCCCTGACCGGAGAGATGGCCGCGTCGAAGATAGTCGTCGACAAGGAGAAGGGCGAGATCGCCCTGCCGGCCGATCAGGTATACCCCAGCGACACCGTCGAGTACACGCTGCGCTACTCCAATTCGGGGACCGCGCAGGCCGCAGGCGTCAGCCTCCTGGGGCCGATCCCCGACGGGACGATCTACATCGAGGAGACGGCGACCGATCTTCAGGGGGCGCATCCCCTCTTCAGCATCGACGGCGGCAAGAACTGGCAGGAGGCGCCCGTCATGATCAAGGTCGTGCGTCTGGACGGGACCGTCGAGACGCGCAAGGCCGATCCGGCCCTGATCACCCATATCAAGTGGTCGCTCGACGGCCCGCTCGAGGTCGGCGGCGAGATAATGGCTTCGTACCGCGTGCAGGTGAAGTAGACGGATGGCTTCCTCGGCTCACGGTTTTCGGGTCCCCCGCGGGGGACTGTTTCATCGGTGCGGCTCTTCATCGAAGAGCGGAAGGACGGTGATTGGCATGTTCCTGCGGAAGTCGACAGGACCGGTTCTGACGGTCCTGGCGCTGACGCTGCTGCTCGTCTCGGGCGCGGTGCTGGCGCAGACGCCTGCCGGCACCACGATCCGGAACCAGGCTTCGGCCACGTTCGAGGATCTGGTCGGCAACACCTACTCGGCGACCTCCAACGAGGTCACCACGATCGTTCTGCCCGTGTTCGGCCTCTCGATCCTGCCGGACGACTCGGGCGAGACTCCTCCGGTCGCGCCGGCGCTCGTTCAGATGGCGATACCGGGGCAGACGGTCTACTACAGCTACACGCTGACGAACACGGGGAACGACGACGACACGTACACGCTCGTGCCCCTGCTCGACGGCGTGAACACGACGATGCTCCTCGGCATCGGCGACATCGACGTGTATCATGACGTCAACGGCAACGGCGTCCTCGACGGCGGCGAGCCGATGATCTGCGCGGGCGGCGCGGCGGGGAACATCGGTCCCATCGCCGCCGGCGTGACGGTCAGCCTGCTGATCGAGTACCAGGTTCCCGCGGGCGCGGCTGCCGGACAGGTCGCCTACGTCGGCATCGAGGGCACCTCGGTCGGCGACGGCGCCCAGGTCGATACGCGCAACTACCACCGGACCGACGTCGTCAGCGACGCGGTGCTCACCGCCTCGATGACCGGCCTGCCGGCCGCCGTGGATCCGGGCAGCGTCGCCACCCACACGATCACCGGCCAGAACGTCGGCAATGACGTGGCGCACGGCGTCACCGTCGCCTCGGTCGGGCTGACCGGCGTGCTCATCTACGACATCCTTCCGATCGATCCGTCGACAGGCGATCCGCTGGCCCTTTCCGGCGCCCCCGCCGGCGCTCCGGCCGGAGGCACGGTCCTGTACCTGCCCGCGGGGAGCCCGACCGCCGGCTCGCCCGAGACATGGGCGTGGTCGACCTCGTCCGTGGCCGGCGACATCGCCGTCGCGTACGTCAGCAGCGGCGACCTGGCGATCGGCCAGAACTACAACTTCACCTATGACGTGATCGTGCCCGCGGGCATGCCCGCCGGCATCATCAACAACAGCGGCGCCGTGGCGTTCGTCGACAACAATCCGGGCAGCCCGGATCCGACGATCGTCGTCACGAACAACACGCAGATCGTCGTGAATGTGCTGGCCGACGTGCTCGTCGGCCCGGCCGGCAACCCGGCCGCCGGCACCGCGCCGCTGTATAACGACGACATGCAGGCCGTTCCTCTGGCCTACGCGAACCAGGTCGTCGACTTCGTCAACACGGTGCGCAACGACGGCAACGACGCCGACGAGATCAACATCCAGCTCGACAGCAGCACCTTCCCCGCGGGGTACAGCATCCAGTTCTTCCGCAGCGACGGCGTGACCCCGCTTTCGGACAGCGGCGCCGACGGCATCGTCGATGTCGGAACGGTGAACCCCGGCCTCACGCGCGACTTCGTCGTCCGCGTCACCGTTCCGGGCAGCGCGACGGCGGGCGGCCCGTACCAGGCCGTCGTCAGCGCCCGGTCGGGGAACAACCCGCTCGAATTCAACCTCACGACCGACGAGATCACGGCCGTCAGTCCGGCCGCGGTCGACATCGGCAACTACGACGGCGCAGCGGGCACCAACAATCTGCCGGTCAACATCGACGCGAACCCGAACACCAACGTGGACTTCCCCCTCGATGTGATCAACACCGGCGGTTCGAGCGACAACTACAACCTGTCGGCCGTCTTCCCGGCCGGCTGGACGGTCACGTTCTACCGTGACGTCAACAGCAACGGCGTGCTCGACCTGCCCGAGCTGACCCCGATAGCGAACGTCGGCCCGATCGCGGCGGGCGCCGAGGTCAACATCATCGCGCGGGTCAGCGTTCCCCTCGGGGAGCTCCCCGGCGTGAACAACGTCACGTTCCGGGCCACCTCGGCCCTGAACGCGCTTGTCTTCGACGAGATCGCCGACACGGTGACGATCCTCGGCGCCCCGTCGGTGACGATCACCCCCGACCGCAGCGGGACGGGGACGGCCGGCGGCACGGTGCGCTACCAGCACACCGTCACCAACACCGGCAACATGGACGACACCTTCGCGCTCAGCGCGCTGAGCTCCAACGGCTGGTCGTACGCCTTCTTCGATCTGCTCAACAACCCGATCGCGGCGGTGACGCTCGTCTCCGGCGCGAGCCAGGACATCGTGGTCCAGATCTCGATCCCCGGTGGGGTCGCGGTCGGGACGATAGAGAACGGCACGATCACCGTGCTCGGCAACGGCACCGGCGCGACCGACTCGGCCACGGACGTGACGACGATAGTGGCGGGGAACCTCGTGCTGACCAAGTGGGTCAACCCGGTCGGCAACCAGGCCCCCGGCACGGAGCTCACCTACCGGACCGACTACGCGAACGTCGGCACGGCCGGACTGACCAACATCGTGATCTATGACGCGATCCCCGCGTGGACGCAGTACCGCGTCGGCTCGGCAGCCGCCGGCACCGCGGCGCCCGGGATCACGGGCACGACGATCGAGTTCTCCGACGACGGCGGCGGCGGCGCTCCGGCGGACTTCGACGCGAACGTGACCAACGTGAGATGGACCCTGGCCGGGACGCTCGCCGGCGGCGACAGCACAGCCGACGGTCCGGCGTTCACGGTCCGGATCATCGCTGAGTAATCGCATGGCGGCACGTGGACCGGGTGCACGGCACCCGGTCCACGCCGCCGTGAAGTTATCGGTTTTAACGGCGAGGCGGCGCCGTGGACGCGAGACCCTTCAGGCTTTGCTCGATGACGGGAAGACTTCCCGGCAGGGGGGTCTTCGCGTTTTTTCCGGCCCTTCTGCTGCTCGCCGCGCTCTCCTGCGGGGCTGCGGCGCAGACTCCGCCGGCCGGCATGGTGATCTCGAGCACCTCTGTCGCCTCCTACGACATCGGCGAGGGGCGCTGCTCGGTCAACTCCAACACGATTCGCTTCAGCGTGCTCCCCGTCTACGGCCCGCTCGTCCTCCCCGACGGAACGGTGGACGCGCCGGCCGCCGCCCGGGCCGCGTTCAGCGGCGAGGCGGTTTATTTCGGGTATGCCCTGACGAACACGGGGAACGCCCCCGACACCTTCGCCCTTCGCGCGCTGACCGTGGCGCCCTCCCAGTTCGTCCCCGCTTCGACCGTCTACCTCGACGAGGACGGCGACGGCGAGGTCGATCCGGGAGAGCGCGCGATCACCGGGGCGGGACCCGTCGGGCAGGGAGAGACCGTCCGCCTGGTCCTCGCGGCGGTCCTTCCCGAAGGGCTGCTCGGAGGCGAGACGGCTCATCTCGATCTCGAGGCGCGCTCGACGGGGGATACCTCCCTCGTCGACAGGGGCAACATCGTGCGTGTCGTCGCCCGCTCGGCGGCGAGAGTCGATCTGACGCTCTCGGCCGACGTCCCAGAGGTCCGGCCCGGGGGCGAGATCGCCTGGACGATTCTCTACGAGAACACCGGCGAGTTGACCGCGACCGACGTCGTCGTCACCGATTACATCGATTTCGACGGCATGATGGACGGCACCGAGTTCATCGCCGGCTCGGCCGTCTCGTCGATTCCCGGCATCATCGAGTATTACGACATCGACCGCGCGCTCTGGACGGACGTCGCTCCCCCGCCCGCACGGGTCAAAGGCGCCCGCCTGCGCCTTGACGATCTCGCTCCGGGCGGGGCGGGGACGTTCTCGTTCAGAGTGCGCGTCGATGCCGATCACGCCTGGGGCGAGATCCGAGACGAGGCGGCGGCCGACTGGATCGGCGCCGACGATCTTCCGTACCGGGCCGTGTCGAACGAGGCGACGGTCACGGTGGGCCGCCTGAGCATGGTGCTGATGGGCCCCGCCGGAAACCCCGGCGCCCCCGCCGGCACCGCCGAGGACCGGGTCCTCGTCATCCTCTCGGCCGCGGATTCGTCCTGCCTGTTCCTGCACGAGGTGCGCAACGACGGCAACTTCGCCGACACGTTCCACGTCGCGCTCGCCGACTCGGCGCTGATCCCCGCGGACTGGGCCGTCTCGTTCACGGACAGCGCCGGCGTGCCGCTGCCGATGCGTTCCTCGTACAGCGCCCGGCTCGGCCCGATCGAGCGCGGCGGGAGCAGGCGTGTCTGCCTGCGCATAGAGGCGTCCGCGCGCGGGCTGCGGGGATTCGATGGGCGCGAGATCGCGTTCGACGCCGAGGCGTACTCGCTCGTCGATCCCGGCGCCCGGGACGCGGTCGGCAACGTGCTGGTCAAGGACGACATGCCGCTGCTCTCGATCGACCAGTCGATCCGCGAGCGCAACGCGATGGTCGGCGACGTGCTCAGCTTCATCGTCGCCGTCGAGAACCTCACCGCCGAGACCCGCGTTGACAGCGTCGAGGTCCTCGAACGGCTGCCTTCGGGGCTCTCCTTCGCCGGAGGCGACGGGGGCCCGTCGGTATCGGGGAATACGGTCCGCTGGGAGATCGGCTCGCTCGATCCCGGCGAGCGGCGGGAGATCGTCATGCGCGCCCGCGTCGCCGCCGGGCAGGAGCGCGACGAGCTGGTCGCCGTCGCGCGCGTCGCGGGGGTGACGGCGTACGGCGAGCGGGCCTCGGGCGGCCCCGCGTACGCCTCGGTGCGCCTGGTCGAGGGCGAGTTCACCAGGCGCGGGATACTCTTCGGAAGCGCGTTCATCGACGAGGACGGCGACGGACTGCGATCGGGCAGCGAGCGCGGAGTGGTCGGTGCCCGGATCTTCTACGAGAAGGGGACATATGCGGTGAGCGATTCGGCCGGTCTCTGGTCTATCCCCGGGGTCGACGAGGGGACGCATGTCGTGCGCATCGACCCGAAGTCGCTTCCGGACTCGCTCGTTCCCGCCGCCGCCGGCCATTTCGGCCTGCGCGTTCCGGGGCAGTACCTGATCGATCTCGCCCCCTCGGGCGACCGCCGCGTCGATTTCCCGCTGAGGCGCCGCATCGCGCCGGCAGGTGGATCCGCCTTCGCCGCCCTCGAGGGCGACAGCACGGCGGTCGCTCGAGGCGGACGCGACGGCGCCCGGGCGCCGGAGCGTCAGGGCGGGGATGCGGCGGGGACGGGCGACTCGACGGCCTCTGACGACGATGTCTCCACGAAGGACGTGTCGGTAACCTTCGAGGCGCTCATCCTCCCCTCCACCCTCTTCGCCGCGGGGAGCTGCGATCTCGAGGAGATCCCCCTGCGCGAGGTCGCCGCCCTGAGCCTGTGGCTTCGCGAGCATCCCGGGTGGACGATCTCTATCGAGGGCCACTCGGACGACACGCCGATCAGCACGGCGGAGTATCCCTCGAACTTCGAGCTCTCCGTGGCGCGCGCGCGCAGCGTTTTCCAGCTCCTGCGCATGAACGGGATCCCCGCGGAGCGGATGGATTTCACCGGATACGGAGACCGCAGGCCGATAACCGACAACTCCACCGAGGCGGGCAGAGCCCGCAACCGCCGGGTCGAGGTTCGCGCCGTGCCCCCCGAGGGGTACGGCGGCGAAGACCCGATGATACCGGCGATCCTCGCCGCGCCGGACACCACCGCTCCCCGGAAGTACATGCTGGCCGATTCCGCGGGGATCTGCGCCGATATCGTCAGGCCCGACGAGGGCAGCATATTCGCCGACCGCGACGGGATCGACGTCGAGATCCTCGCGCCGCTCGCCTCGAGCGTCGAGCTCTACGTGAACAACGTGCCGGTCGGCCGGGAGAAGATCGGCCGCAAGCAGATCGACGTGCGTAACGGAACGATAGGATACGTCTTCTACGGCGTGAAGATCGCGCCGGGGCTCAACAACATCCTCGTCGTCTGCCGCTCGGCGGGTGAGCGCAACGTCTGCGTGCGGCACGTCTACCTCGCGGGCCCGCCGGCGGTGATGGTCGCCGAGCGCGATCCGGTCGAGGCGCAGGCCGACGGGGCGGCGCGCCCCGAGATCACCTTCCTCGTCAGCGACGAATCGGGGCTCCCCGTGCGGGACGGCTTCTTCGTCACGGTGACCGGTCCGGAGGACCTCCTCGCCGGCGCCGACGTCAACCCCCAGATGAACGGCGTGCAGGTCGCCACGGAGGGCGGCCGCGCCGCGGTGACGCTCGCCTCTTCGCCGCGCTCGCGCCGCGAGACGGTGCGCGCCGAGCTCGGGAAGCTTCGAGCCGAGTGCCTGCTCGAGTACGTATCGCCGATGCGCGACTGGTTCCTCCTCGGCTACGGCGAGGGGGATGTCGGATACAGCAGCCTCACCGGGAGCGGCGACACGCGTCGCACCTACGAGAAGCAGCGCGACGGGCTCTACGCGGAGGGGAAGGTGGCTCTGTACGGGCAGGGCGAGATCGGCAGCGGCCGCCTGCTGACCGTGGCCGTCGACACGCGGCCGACGGTCGAGGACAAGCTCCGCGACCGGATCGAGCCGGAGCAGTACTACCCCGTCTACGGCGACGCGGGCGAGCTGCGCCTCAACGCCTCCTCGCGGCGCGGCACCTACCTGC
>JAQVGR010000335.1 GCA_028696635.1 Candidatus Krumholzibacteriia bacterium
GCCGAGGCGGCGGTAGCGGCCCACGACGCGCCGGGCGACCTGGTCGGTGTAGTCTGTCAGGTACCGCGCGGCGAGCTGCGGGTCCTTCCGGTGCAGCTCCAGCGCCGTCTTCTCGACGGCCGGCTGTATCGCGGTGAGGTCGCCCTCGAGCTCGCGCTGCGCGGCCTGTATGTCGACCTTCATCAGCTCGTAGCGCAGGTTCGCGTAGTTCGCCACGAAGTTGAAGACCCACCAGGCGCTCTCCCACGAGAACTCGCTCATCCGCCCCGTGGCGAAGGTCTCGGGGATACGGTCGGCGCAGGCGTAGAACGGGACATAGACGGTGAAGTAGGTGTCGTCGACCCCGTACCAGTAGACCCCGCCCACCGCGTCGGGGATCCCGGAGCGGGACTGCGAGACGAACGAGTACCCCGTCTGCTGGGTCGAGATCGGGCGCTCCCAGCTGTACGTCGTCCCGTCGATCTCCCAGGTCATCGGGCGCCAGCGGTTCGGGGTGCCGAACGGCCCTGCGTCGACGCCGGCGCACATGTCGTACCCGGTCCCCTCGTAGTGGTCTCGCATCAGGGCGAAGACGTCCTCGCGGGTGAGCTTCGCGTCGGGCTTTATCCAGAGCGGGTAGGGCTCGGCCCCGGGGACGCCGCGGTGGTAGTCGATCGAGAGCTCCCTCGAGGGGGCGGCGCGGCGGTAGATGCTCCAGACCCGCGTGGCGCAGTAGCGGAGCTTCTGCGGCGGGGCGGGGCAGTACGCCTCGCTGAACGAGAACGGTTCCCCCGAGGCGGGGTCGTAGTACCCCTTCTCGATCGCGAAATCGACGACGTCAGGCGAGTAGAGGCAGTTCTTCGGATCGTCCTTCGGGAACCGATGGATCACCGACTGGTTGGCGTGCGCGCAGACGTACCCGTCGGGGACGCGCACGGCGACCCAGACGGCCCCCTTCCGGCCGGGCCCCTTGCCGATGATCTCGAGCAGCCACGCCTCCTCCGGGTCGCCGATCGAGATCGACTCTCCGGTGCTCGCGTACCCGTACTCCTCGACCAGTGCGCCGATCGTCTCGACCGCCTCGCGGGCGGTGCGGGCCCGCTGCAGGGCGAGGCGCATCAGATACCAGTAGTGCAGGAGCCCCTCGGGGTTCTCGAGCTCCTCGCGTCCGGTGAAGGTCGTCTCGCCGATCACGAGCTGGTGCTCGTTCATCAGGTGCACGACCCCCCAGGTATGGGCCGGCTCTGCGATCTTCCCCCGCACCGCGCCGCTCCAGTCGCGAATCTCGGTCGAGTCCCCCGGCTGGTGGTCGGCCGGCGGGGTGTAGCGCATGATCGGGTGGAACTCGCCGTCGCAGGCGTAGGTGATCATCACCGAGCCGTCGGCGGAAGCGCCGCGGGTGACGAGAATGCTCGTGCAGCCCCGGGCTCCGGAAGGCGCGAGGGCCGAGGTCGCGATCATCGCAGAGCCCAGAAGATACGCACAGGTCTTTCGCATCGGCATCAATCCTTTCGGCGTTTTCGACGCTATCCTGACCGGCCGCCCCGGGCGGCCGACCGGAGGTAAAAATACACCGGCGCCGGCGAGTTTGCAATTGAAGCCCTCGCCCGGCGCTTCCTATAATGGCGTCTTCGGGAGGTCATATCATGCGTGTATGCACGAAATCGGGAATTGCCGCCGGACGCGCCGCCGCGGCGCTCCTTCTGCTCGTATCGGCCCTGCTCCCCGCCGCGCCGCGGGCGCACGCCGCGGGGAGCAGGTACGCGAAGCTCCTCGCCGACGCGGCGGGGCGCTCGAAGCTGCAGTCTCTCGCCCTGATGGAGGAGGAGCGAACGACGGACGGGATCGAGAGGCTGGTCTCGGACCGCGATCCGCTGGTGCGGCTGCGCTGCGCCGAGGTCCTCGGCCGCGCCGGCTCGGGGGGGACGGCGGTGCGGCATCTCGCCGCCCTCGCCCGCGACGCCGACGCGTCTGTCTCGGCGGCGGCGATCTACTCGCTCGGCCTGACGATGGAGGAGGCGGCTGTCGAGGCCCTCGGCGAGGTGCTCGCCGCGGGGATGAAGCCCCAGTGGCTCGCCGCGATCGAGGCGCTCGGCGTCACACGGCAACGGCGCGCCGTCCCCCTCATCGTCCCCTACCTGAAGAACTTCCACGCCGAGGTCAGGGCTGCCGCGGCGACCGCCCTGGCCGTGCTCGGCGACTCGTCGGCGGCCGGCCAGTGCGTCAACTCGCTCTTCGACCCCGACCCGCGCGTCGTCGCCCGCGTCGCCTACGCGATGGGACGGCTCGGCCACGAGCCCTCGGCCGGCCAGATGATCGGTCTGCTCGGGCACGGCGACGCCGAGGTGAGAGCGCGCTCCGCCGAGGCGCTCGGCCGGCTCCGCTTCGAGGGAGCGGCCGGGCCGCTCGCCGGTCTGCTCGGCCCGGGCGACCGGATGCTCGCCGTCAGGGCGGCCGAGGCGCTCGGCCGCATCGCCACGGACGAGTGCGCAAAGCTCCTCGAGCCGCTCCTGCGATCGGACGACCCCTGGATGCGCGCCCTGGCCCTGCAGGGGATCGCCGCCTCGGAACGGAAAAAGTCTTGCGACGCGGTTCTTCCCCTGCTCGCCGACCCCTCGATCATGGTTCGCCGGGCGGCGATCGAGGCCGCCGCGCGGACCGACGGCGGCAAGTCCCGCGACCAGATACTCGCGATCGCGCGGACGGGGGCGCCGTACGACCGGATGGCGGCGCTCGAATGGCTCGGCGACATCGGCGACGAAGCGGACGCGGCGTTGCTCGCCTCGGTGCTCTCCTCGTCGGGGAACCACCTCGAGCGCGAGGGTGCGGCGGCGGGGCTCGGCCGGATCGGAGACCGCGGCCTGCTGTTCAAGCCGGCCCCTGCAGGCGGCCGCTCCGCGTTCGAGGTCCTGCTCGCCGCCGCCGGGGATGACGACTGGGTCGTCGGGACAATGTCGATAGACGCCCTCGGGGCCGAGGCGAAAAACGCCGTCGACACCCTCGCCGCCGTCTTCGGGCGGTTCACCGGCCGCGCCGACGCCGACCGTCGTCTGGCGGTCA
>JAQVGR010000336.1 GCA_028696635.1 Candidatus Krumholzibacteriia bacterium
ATGCCGGATACGTCAAAGGGGCCCTGCAGGCGGGCAAGAACGTTTTCGTGGAGAAGCCCCTCTGCCTCAGCGCCGGAGAGCTCGAGGAGATAGCGGAGATCTACCGACGAACCGACGGCCCCCGGCTCATGGTGGGGTTCAACAGGCGTTTCTCCCCGCATGTCAGGGCCGTGAAGGAGCAGTTCAGCGATGCGCTCCCGAAGGCGATCTCGTACCGGATCAACGCCGGGGCGATACCGGCGGACCACTGGATACAGGACCGCGAGGTCGGCGGGGGACGGATCATCGGCGAGGTCTGCCATTTCGTCGACCTCGCGATGTTCCTGGCCGGATCCCCGCCGAGGTCGCTCTCGGCGCACGCCATGGAGGATCCCGCGGGTCTGCTCGACACGCTCGATGTGAGCATCCTCTTCAGGGACGGCTCGATCGCGGCAGTGTCGTACTTCGCCAACGGATCGAAGGCGCTGAAGAAGGAGCGAATCGAGATCTTCTCCTCGGGGAAGACGGCGGTCATAGACGATTTCTCCCGGCTCGACGTCTATTCGTCGCGCAGGGTCTCGAGGAAAGGGATGAGCCGGGACAAGGGGCACGCGCGGGAGGTGCGGGAGTTCCTCGATTCGGTCAGGAAGGGCGCTCCGGCGCCGATCCCCTTCGAGGAGATCTACTGGTCGACGAGGATGAGCTTCGACATTCTCGGGTCGATCACGAGCGGCGAGACGATCGATTACCAGGCCGGATAGAGGATGAAAAAGAAGATACTGTTCATCGGGTGGACGACGGGGGGCGGGGTCGCCACGATAAACAACGAAGTGATGAAGATCTTCAGGAACGCGGGCCATGAATGCGGCCTGATCGACCTGGAGAGGATGAAATCGAGGTATCCCGCCCCCCTCGCCTACCTTTTCGCGTACATCGTCTCGTTCTTCAGGATACTCAGGGAAAGGCCCGACGTGGTCTACCTGCAGTGCGCGCAGACGGGCTACCTGCACCAGAGCATCTTCCTCCTGATAGCGAAGGCGCTCGGCAGGGAAACGGTCGCACACTTCCACGCCAAATCGGATCTCGCGGGAACGACCACGAAGGGCCAGCGCGGGAGGATCCTCTTCTCCGAGAGGTACACCGACAGGATGATACTCCTCACCGAACCCTGCAGGGAAAGCCTCGTCGGCAGCGGCTGGAAGAAGAAGACGTTCGTGGTGCCGAATTTCATCGGCACGGAGAACCTCCCCGGGAGCGTCAAACCGGCCGGCGAGCGCAGATTCATCCTGTACCTCGGAAGAATGAACGGGGAGAAGGGGATCTACGAGGTGCTCGAGGCGGCCAGGCGCCTCGGGGACGAGAGGTTCGTCTTCGTGGGGAACATCGACAACGACGCGGACAGGGAGAGGTTCGCCGGGGAGCTGGGAAGGACGGAGAATGCCGAATGGCTCGGACCGATCTACGGGGACGAGAAATACGGCATAATCGCCGATTCGAAATTCCTCCTGCTGCCGACCAGGAGGGACGAGTTCCCCATGATCCTGATCGAGTCGACGATCCTCGGCTGCGTGCCCCTGGTCAGCCGCGTCGGGTCGGTGGGGGAGATAGTGCGTGACGGATACAACGGCTTTTACATATCCCCGGACGACGTCGGCGGGATCGTCGACACGATCCGCCGCTGGCGCAACGATCCCGGACTGCAGGCAGTCTCCGAGAACGGGATCAGGTTCGCCCGAGGCCGTTTCACCAGCGACGCGGTCGGCCCCAGGCTCCTCGAGGCGGTCGGTTGAGATGGTGAAGATCAATCTCATGGGCGACGTCATGTTCGCCGAGCTGCTCGAGAACTACCGCCGCGGCCTGAGGACGGTCCTTCGAAGGCGCGGGATCGACCCGTTCGAGCGCGCGAGGCCCGCGCTCGCGGAAGCCGACTTCAATCTGATCAACCTCGAGTGCGTCATCGGCGACGCCTCGATCCTCGAGAAGCCGTTTTCCGAGATCCTGATATCTCCGCCGGAATCGCTGCGGTTTCTCGCCGGCAACAACATCAACGTGGTCAACACGGCCAACAATCACGCTCTCGATCACGGGAGAAGGGCGTTCGAGCGGTCCGTCGGCATGCTCAGGGACGCCGGGATCAGCGTCATCGGGTACGACGCCGGCCGGTTCTTCCAGGAGGAGCCCGTCGTGCTCGAGGCGGGGGGGATGAAAACGGGATTCCTCGGGTACAACATCTCGAACTTCCCGGAGGCGGACAGGCGAAGATGCGTGGACAGGATACAGTCGGTCCTCGCCGGATCGGGCTCCTCCGCGGACCGGCTCGTCGTGTCGATGCACTGGGGCGAGGAGTACACCAACATCCCCCCGCCGTACGTCGTCGAATACGGGATGGAGCTGATCGAAGCGGGAGCCGGCGTGCTGCACGGCCATCACTCTCACCGGATCCAGGGCGTGCTGCGGGTGGGAGGCGCGATATTCGCCCCCAGCCTGGGAAACTTCATCTTCGACCAGAAAGTCCGCCTGAACAGGATCACCGCCGTGCTCCAGGTGGAGATGCCGAGGGACGGCGCGATGGAGTTTCGATATGTGCCGTACTACATGAACGATCTCTTCCAGCCGGAGCCGGCCCCGGAGTACGACGGGTATGTAGAGCAGATCAACGGCTACCTGCGCGACTGCCTCGATGGCGGCTCGGACAGGTACGCGGAAACCGTGCGCAGGAGCGTCGAGAAAGGGCACAGGGCCAACCGGATCCGCATGCGGATCGGGATGCTCGCGCACTTCTGGGACTACCTTCCGTACACGGGCAGGATCATCGCGTTCAGGCGCGGCCGGGCGAATCCCTACTCGATCATCAGGGACATGGATTGCCTGGAGAGCAAAGGGCGCGAAAGAGACGGGCGGGACTAGTCCGAAACGAGCCTCGTGTAGAGCTCCATCTGCTGCGCGGCCATCCGCTCGATGCTGAATTCCTTCTCGATCCTCTCTCTTCCCTTCGATCCCATCCGCATCCGCATCTGTTCGTCGTCCAGCAGGATATCGATCCGGTCGGCCATGATCT
>JAQVGR010000337.1 GCA_028696635.1 Candidatus Krumholzibacteriia bacterium
CGCTCGGGCTGGATGCCCTTGTCGACCGTCGCTTTACGGGTCTTCGACGCGCGATTGTCTATTCGGAGATACTGAAACCACGGCAGGCTCGGAGAAGGATGGCCCGGTATCAGGGACTTCGCTGAGAGCCCTCCCAGCCAGTCCAGACCGCAGTAACGTCTTAGATTACTTCTTATTCAGAACCAGTGGCATGCATAATGCTTTATTTTGGCTCGGAAAGCGGCTCTTTCAGAATTATTACAAGGGGCTTGCCATGATCTTTCTGAATTCCTACGAACCCCGAAGGCGCCTGCCGACCTCAGGATTCACCCTGATAGAGTTGATGATCGTTGTGGTGATAATCGGCATACTGGCGGCGATCGCGATTCCGAACTTCATCAGCATGCAGCACCGTTCAAAGGAAGCTGCAGTGAAATCAAACTGTCACACGACCCAACTCGCCGTCGAGGAATATTCGATACTCGCAGATGGAATCTACCCGCTGGACGTCGACGCCGACACATCCCCGGCGGGCAGCACCGTCATCGATCTCCTCCCCGGGGGGCGCAGATTGAAGAATCCCTTCACCGAGGCTTCGACCGAACCTGTCAACGGAGCCGCCTCGAATCCCGGTGAAATCGGATACGTCCCGATAATCCGCAACGGAGTGCCCGACGGATATTCCGTTACCGGTGTCGGTCATATCGTGAATGTCATCATAGTGACCGGCGGCGTCTGAGCCTGTATCATTGCGACATGTTGACAGGAGCCTGCTCCGGAAGTACCATCTTCTCCATGCCGGGGTGGTGAAACTGGTAGACGCAGGGGACTCAAAATCCCCCGGGCTCAAAACCCGTGCGGGTTCAACTCCCGCCCCCGGCATTGACAAATGTACTGAAAAACCGCCCCCGCACTCTCAGCGAGCCGGATACAGCCCTGCCGGTCTCTCCGCACCGGCCCCCACGCCCGTTTCCCCATTCTCACCGGCACTCGGCAGACGATAGGCGACCCACCCCGTGGGGTGCCGCATCGATCCGTCAGGGAGCCTCGTGCAGGGATTTCCCGTCGAATCGGGTTCCAGGTCGAGGAATATCCCGATGATCTGCTCGTGGTCGAGGACTACATCGATCCCCTCGTTGCAAAGGTACTCGTCGAGGCAACCGCTCCTGAGGGCGGCGTAGGCGTCGCGGTTCACCTTCCCGTCCAGGTTTATGACCCGCCGATCGGCGAAATACCCTATCATCCCGCATTGAAAAGCGCCTATCGTCTCGTTCCTGCCTGTGTTCCTCTCGACCCACCGCGCGATATCGTAAAACGGATAGATCGGGTACGAGCGAAACGCCTGCGAGAAGGTGAAGCATCCGAACAGGACGCTGTAGACCGCGGCGCCGGCGACGGCGATCCTGCGCACGGCGATTGAACGCCTGCGGATCAAATCCGCGGCGTCCTGAAGGAAGAATGCGAGATAGATGCAGGCTCCGAGGTACACCGGATAGTAGTACCGGAGATAGAAGAACGATCCGAAAACATAGAGCGAATACGAGAGCATCAGGAGCAGGGAAAAAAGAAGCAGGAAGTCGAGCTCGCGTCGCCTGGATTTGCGCGGATCCCGGCGCCAGCGCACTAGAGCTGCCGCGGCTGCCATCAGCAGGATCCCGCCGGCCACATCACCGAGCACCCGCGCGGCCCCGATAGCGCCGATATGTGCGCCGAGCTTTTCGAGCGATCGGAACAGCACGTGGACGGGAGGGATCACCTTGAGCGTGGAGAGCGAATGGACGATATGGGTCATGATGAAAGCCGAGTTGGGCCCCGTCGCCGAGAGATCCGCGGGGCCGTAGTGGAAATATCTCGAGTAGGCGAGCGATAGAAACCGCGTGGCGGCGCCGCTGTCCTGCAGCGGACTCCCCGTCTGCGCCATATTGACCGCCAACCAGGGACCGTAGCAGACGAGCACTCCCATGGGGACAAGCAGCAGGTGCGCGAGCGAAGCCGCGCCGTCGGCGCGGCCCCGCAGAAGGAGCAGGGAATCGAGTAGGATGGCGAGCACGAGAAACAAGCCGTCGATCCTCGAGAGGACGGTGAGCCCGAGCAACAATCCGAGGATCAGGAGCCTTCCGGGAGACGGGTGATCGAGCGGCCTGACCCGTTCGACGTAGTACCAGACGCTCAGAGCGATCATCAGGGCGGCGAGAGCGGTCTCGAGTCCGTTCGCCGCCTGCTTCGTGACGACGGGTGAGAATGCCCATATGGCGGCGGCGGCGAACGAGGCGCTGCGGCCGACATATCTCTTCGCGATGGCGAAGACGAGCAGTGCGGTCAGTGTCGTGAAAACGGCGAGCATCATCAGGGCCGCGTAGATCGGCAGCACGGGGTCGGCGCCGCTTGCCATGAAGGCGGGTACGAGGAGGAAGACGTACAGCGGCTGGAAGCCGGTCGTCGGATGGATCCCGTCGAAGGTCATCCCGTTTCCCGCAGAGAGGTTTCGGGCTATCTGGAAGGCATAGAAGCTGTCGTCGTAGAGGAACCCGTTCCTCGCCAGCGTCCCGATATCCTGGCGCGATACGGCTATGTGATAGACGAGTATTACGAGCAGCATGCCAAGCAGCAGCGATGCCCGGCGGTTTCGAAGCATGAATATACCTGTCCCTATCCCTATAGCGAGATGTTCTTTAACGTATTCCTTTCAAGGACTAAAGCGCAACAATTGGAGTTTACAGTAAATACACGAGGTTGTCAACAACGCTTTACCTTTATCTGACAGTGATTTGTATCGATGAGGCGCCGTTGGGCTCGAGCCCGACGAATGGGACCGGATCGTCCAGCACCTTCTGCGGGAATATGCGGGACGGCGGGGTGACAGACATGCCGCGGTCCCAGTGATACTTCAACAGCACCGATTCCCCCGGCCGGATCGACACCTCCTCCCCTATTAACACGCGCAGGGATCCGTATCCCGCTTCCACCGCGACGCCCGGGGTATCGGAGAACGTCGACGGATCCGGTATCTCCCAGAATGTGAAATGCCTTGTCGACCATGCCGCCTCGGCGATCCCGC
>JAQVGR010000338.1 GCA_028696635.1 Candidatus Krumholzibacteriia bacterium
GGGCTCCCCGTCACTTTCTCGGGAACGCCGGCGGAGCGAGCCTCGCCGGTGGCGAGGCGGCGATCCGCTCCATGATCAGCCGTATCGCCTCGTCGAGCTGGCGGTCGATCCCCTTCACCAGCTCGGCCGGCGCGTTCTCGACGACGATGTCGGGGATAGCGCCACGGTTCTCCACGATCCACTCGCCGCCGAGGCCCGCGAACCCGACGTTCGACTGGGTGACCATCCCGCCGTCGGTCAGGGGGATCATGTTGATGATCCCTATCAGGCCGCCCCAGGTCGGCGTGCCGATCACCGTGCCGAGGCCGAGGTCCTTGAAGTGCTGCGTGAAGACCTCGCCGTCGCTCCCCGTGTCCTGGTCGCAGAGGACGACGATCGGCCCCGCGACCACGCCGTGCGGGTACCGCATAGGTTTGAAGTCCCTCGTGACGGTCATGTACTTCAGCGCGCGCTCGAGCTTGTCTATCAGGAACCACGAGACGAACCCCCCGCCGTTCCCGCGCACGTCGATGATCAGCCCGTCGCGGTACCTCTCGGCCCGGAAGGCCTGCTCGAACTGCCTGAGGCCCTCCTCGTCCATGTCGGCCAGATGCATGTACCCGACCCTTCCCCCCGTCGCCTCGCGGACCTTCCGGTAGCGCCGCTCGATCCGCTCGCGATACCTGAGCCCGTACTCGCTGTAGAGCGCCTCGATCGTGTACGTGAGCGCCCCGGCGGTGTCGGGCCTTGAGCCTGTCGTGATCTCGATCTCGCGGCCGGCCTTGTTCTCGAGGTGCCGAAGCCAGTTCTCCGCCGTGGTGACCTGCTCGCCGTCGATCGCGATCAGGTAGTCGCCCTCGGCCAGCTCGATCTCGGGGGAGAGAAGGGGATTGCGGGTATCCTCGCCCCATCCCGCCGCGTCGACGATCCGCGCGAATCGGTAGCGCCCCGACTTCGAGTCCGGCTCGAGGTCGGCTCCGAGCAGCCCCGTGTTGACGCGGAACCAGTAGGTGCGGGGCGGATCGCCGGGGCCGACGATGTACCCGTGCGAGGCGGTCAGCTCGCCGATCATCTGTCCGATGATGTAGTTCATGTCGGCGCGCGTCGCGACGTACGCTATGAGCGGCTCGTACTTGTCGTAGACCGCGCGCCAGTCCCTGCCGTGCATCGCCGGGTCGTAGAAGAAGTCCCTGATCTGGCGCCACACGTCGCGGTAGATCTGCGGGTACTCGGCGAAGACGTCGACGCGCTGGCGAAGCCCCGCCCATCGCAGAGCCCCGTCGCCGGCCGCCGAGACGGCGTCGGTCTTGACCACGCCCGCCATCGGCCCGCTGAGGTACGAGACCCGGCTCCCGTCCGCCGACAGCGAGTACGAGCCGATCCCCGCGAGGATCGTCTTGACCGCCTTCTCCTTGATGTCGAAGACCTGCAGGTCGTAGTGGGAGGTCCCCTTCGGGTTGAAGAACTCCTCGATGCCGGGGAACCCGTACCCGTCGCGCGAGAGCCAGGCGAGATGCCCCTTCCAGACCGAGAGCGCCTTGTACGTCCCCGGCGGCGCGGGGACGGCGAAGATGCGCCGATCGATCCCCTCGAGATCGATGCGAACGGCGGCGCCGGCGCTGTCGGCCGACTGCGCCTTCACGGCGACCGGGTCGCCGCCGTCGTCCTCGGCGAACGGCGGCTGTTCGCCGTCGCGCAGCTGCATCGCCATCACCATCGACTGATCGACGTTGACGTTGTTGTCCATGAACCGGTCGAGCACCGGCGCGAAGTTGCGCAGCGAGAGGAACCAGACGTACCGGCCGCCCGGATCGAAGCAGGGGCTGTAGTCGTCGAAGCGGTCGTCGGTGAGGCGGTGCGTCTTCCTCTTCTCGAGATCGTGGACGTAGATGCCGCTGTTGAGGTTTTCCTCGGTCTTCGAATAGACGATCCACCGGCTGTCGGGGGACCAGGCGTAATCGCTCGTCTCCCAGAAGATCTCGTTGTCCTTCTGGTAGAGGCAGCGGTCGATCTCCCGGACCTCCCTCGTCCGCACGTCGGCGACGAAGATACGGAAATCCTTGTCGCCGAACAGGATCTTCGTGCCGTCGGGGGACCACGAGGCGTAGTAGTACCAGGTCCTCGAGCCGGAGGTGATCTGCGTCCATCCGGCGCCCGGCCGCGCCGGCGCGATATAGAGCTCGTACTCGCCGGTGCGGTCGGAGAAGAAGGCGACCGTGTCGGCCTTCGGGGAGAGGACGGGGAGGAGCTCGCGCGAGCGGGGCGTGCGGGTGAGGTTCGCCGCGTCGTCGCGCTCGGTGTGCAGGAGATAGATATCCCCTCGCGACTGCGCGACGGCGCGCGTCCCGTCGCGGCCGGGGGAGATCTCCTGCACGTACCCGCCAGGGGCGATATATGTATCTCTCATCTGCCAGCGGTCGGAGGGGATCCCGATATCGACGCGGCGCGAGGAGGCGGAGAGGATGTCGTAGATCCACAGATACCCCTCGCAGCAGTAGACGATTCGATCAGAGCCGACGGAGGGGAACTCGACGTCCCAGTCCGTGTGTCTCGTGCAGCGGGTCGCGCGGCCGCTCGCGATGTCGTACGCCCAGATGTTCATCCGTCCGTCCTCGCGGTCGGAGTTGAAGAAGATCCGGCCGGCGCTCCACATCGGGGCGTTGTCGTACCCGGGCCAGTCGGTGATCTTCTCGAACTCCCTGCCTTCCGTGTCGGCGACCCAGATATCCTGCTGCGCGCCGCCGCGGTACCCCTTCCAGTTCATCCGGTCGGAGCTGTGGCGGTTGAAGGCGACCTTCTTCCCGTCGGGGGAGAACGAGGCGTACCACACCCTGTCGAGCGGGTACTTCTCGGGATACCCTCCCTCGAGAGGGACGCGGTACAGCTCGATCTCGAGGGCGCGGCGCGAGACGAAGGCGACGTGCGACCCGTCCGGGGCCCAACCGACGACGCCGTCGTACGCCGGGTGCCAGGTGAGCCGCCGCGGCTCGCCGCCTCCGGCGGGGATGACATATACGTCGTGGCCGCCGTCGTAGCTCCCCGTGAAGG
>JAQVGR010000339.1 GCA_028696635.1 Candidatus Krumholzibacteriia bacterium
AGCCACGCCTTTCCGGTAAGCCTCATCTCGGCGCGCAGCAGCAGGCGGCGGTCCGGGCGGATCTTCTCCACCCGCCAGAAATCGACGACGTCGTGCTCCCGCAGAGCGCCCGCGCGCTTCCTCCCCCGTCTCGTGCCGACCCCCATGATGACCCGGTCGAACTCCCCCCGCAGCCGCCACATCCAGTTCCCGTGGAACCATCCCTCCCTCCCGCCGATCCGGCAGATCGAGGCGAACAGCGACGGCGCGCCGCGGTCCGTCTCGATCGAATAGTGGGCCGAGTACCCGGGGAGGCCGCGCATCTCGTCGAGGGTCATCGCAAGCTCGCGGGCCGGGGGATAGGCGTCCGACCACCGGGTATGGACCCGGTCCTGCTCCTCGCGGGTCAGGGCGCGCGCGAGCGACTCGCGGAAACTGATCGGCTCGAACGGTATCAGCCGGCGGATCCGGTCATCTTCGCAGATCACGTCGTTCTTGAGCCCGCCGAGCAGGCTGATCGTGATCGGCGCCGGCACGGGGGTCAGCAGGCTCGCCGCGTAGGCGAACATCCGCAGGCTCGCCAGCGGGAAGAAGACGAAGAGCCGGCGCCGGCCGAGCACGCCGGCGACCGTCTCCATCATCTCCCGGTAGGTCATCACCTCGTTCCCGCCGATATCGTACGAGCCGCCGGCCGTCTCCGGCGTCTCGAGCGAGCCGACGAGGTACTTGATCACGTCGCGGATCGAGACGGGCTGGCAGCGGCTCCGGACCCACCGGGGCACGAGTATCACGGGGAATCGCAGCACGAGATTCTTGATGATCTCGTACGACGCGCTCCCCGAGCCGATGATGATCGCCGCGCGCAGGATCGTCGCCGGCACCGGCCCCGCCTGGAGCTCCCGGGCCACCTCCATCCGGCTGCGCAGGTGCCTCGAGAGCTCGCTGCGGACGTCGCCGAGACCGCCGAGGTAGATGATACGCCGCACTCCCGCCCGCGCCGCCGCCCCGCGGAAGTTCGCCGCCGCCCTCGCGTCGGCCTCGGCGAACTCCCGCGGCCCGAGCCGCATCGAGTGTATCAGGTAGTACGCGACATCCACGCCTTCGAGCGCGCGGTCCAGGCTCCCCGGATCGAGCGCGTCGGCGATCACGTCCTCGGCGCCCGGCGGCGCGTCACCGAAGCCCCGGGCATGGCCGCGCACCATCCTCCTCACGCGGTACCCGCGGGCGAGGAGCTCGGGGACGAGCCGTCCGCCGATATACCCGCGGGCGCCGGTGACGAGTATCGTGCCGGCCCCGCGGTCGGGCACGGTCGGCAGGTCGCTGCAGAAGAGCGATTCGTCGACGCCGGCGGCAGCCGTCGTTATCCCGCTCTCGGAATCGTTCATGGACCGAGTGTACCGGTTCGAAGGACCACTTGCCAACCGGTTACCGCCGGGGGTATCATCCGCCGCGAAACCCCCATGGGAAAAGGAGCGCCCTATGAAGAGATCCCGCATCATGCTCGCCGCCGCGACGCTCGGCCTCTGTGCGTTTCTCACCGGGTCCGCCGGCGGTCAGCCCGCCGGCGGCGGCAAGCGTTCCCTCGGCCCGCGCACGATCGCGCCGCCGGCGCCGGTCTGGATCATCGCCTCGTACGACAGCGCGGGGCGGGCGAACATGATGACCGCCTCGTGGGCGGGGGTCTGCTGCTCCCGCCCCCCCTGCGTCGCCGTGTCGCTGAGAGAGGCGACATACACCTACCATTGCATCATGGCCAGCGAGGCCTTCACGGTGAACATCCCCTCCGTCGACCTCGCCGCCGCGGCCGCCTACGCCGGGACCGTCTCCGGCCGAGACACCGACAAGTTCGCCGCGACCGGGCTGACCGCCGTGCGCAGCAGCCTGGTGAACGCCCCGTATCTCGGGGAGTGCCCGCTCGTGCTCGAGTGCCGGCTCGTGCGGACCGTCGAGCTCGGCCTGCACACGATGTTCATCGGCGAGATCGTCGACGTGAAGGCGGACGAGTTGATCCTCGGCGAGAACGGTTCCCCCGATCCCGCCAGGCACCGCGCGTTCGTCTTCAGCGTAGGCGGGTACGGCTTCAACGAGGTGGGCCGGACGATAGGAACGGTCCCCGAGCTGGCCGGGCGGTACCTCGGCGCGGACTGAGCCACCGGTCCTCTCGAACCGCCGGTTGGTACGGCATTTGCAAAGAAATGGCCGAACCTTCAGCGCGGAGAGGATCATGAGCGACAAGAAAGAGCTGTTCGCCGGACTCAGGGAGAAGATCGACGCCGTACTGTCGATGAACTGCGGCGCGGAGCGGATGCTCGAGGCGATCTGCACCCTGCTGGCCAACGAGGTCGAATACTACGACTGGGTCGGATTTTATCTTGTGACCGGCAGGAAGGACGAGCTCGTGCTCGGCCCCTTCGTCGGCGCCCCGACGGAGCATGTCTGCATCCCGTTCGGGAAGGGGATCTGCGGGCAGGCGGCCGCCGTCGGCGAGACGGTGATCATCCAGGATGTCACCAAGGTGACCAACTACCTCTCCTGCGCGCCCGACGTGCTCTCGGAGATCGTCGTGCCGATCTTCGGGAAGGACGGAAGGATCCTCGGCGAGATCGACATAGACTCGCACGACGTCGCGCCGTTCTCCTTCGAGGACAAGGAGTTCCTCGAGTATATCGCGCAGCGCCTCCCCGAGGTCGTCGCCCTGGTCTGACCAGGCCCGGAGAGAGAGCCGAGAGAGCCCGGCCCGCATCTCACGCCGCCCTGCGCCGCATCGGCTGCGCCTTCCCGTAGGTGAGCGAGCGCCAGAGCCACTCGGCCGGCCCGAAACGGAACCTCCGAAGCCACAACGGAGACCAGAGGAGCTGGACTGCCCAGACCGCGACGATGATCGGCGGATGCCAGATCCGCTCGACGCTCCCGTAAAGCGCGAGACCGTCACCATAGAACAGGAGGACGCAGATCACCGCCTGCGCGAGATAGTTGGTCAGGGCCATCCGCCCCGCCGCTGCCAGCGCTCCCGAGAGCCGCGGGAACGCCCCGGATCGGAC
>JAQVGR010000340.1 GCA_028696635.1 Candidatus Krumholzibacteriia bacterium
CCCCGAGCAGGAGTCGTTCTACTTCATGGTCCCGGGGATCGTCGCCACCCTGCTGACGATGATCACCGTGATGCTCACCTCGATGGCGATCGTGCGGGAGAAGGAGACGGGGACCCTCGAGCAGATCCTCGTGACCCCGATCAGCGGCACGGCCCTGCTCGCCGGGAAGCTCGCCGCCTTCGCTATCCTCGGCTTCTTCGAGATCGTCTTCGCCCTGGCGATCGGGATCCTCTGGTTCAAGATACCGTTCGCCGGCTCGCCCCTCCTCCTCTTCGGCCTCTCGGCGATCTACCTGCTCTCGACCCTCGGGGTGGGGCTGCTGTTCTCGACGGTGACCGGCACCCAGCAGCAGGCGATGTTCTTCGCGTGGTTCTTCTCGATCTTCGTCATCCTCACCTCGGGGTTCATGACTCCGATCTCGAACATGCCGCGGGCGATCCGGTACCTGACCTGCCTCAACCCGATGCGGTACTACCTCGAGATCGTGCGCGGGATCATCATGCGAGGCGCCGGCGCGCGCGACCTCGCCGGCCACATCTACCCGATGTTCATATACGGCGCGGTGATATTCGCCGTCGCGGCCCTGCGGTTCCGGCGGCGGGTCGCGTGAGGATCGGGGCTCGCGTCCCCTCTAGAACGCTCCGGTCAGGAACAGGCACGCGTTGGCGATCAGTATCCCCGCATACGGAAACGTAGCGACATCCCAGGCGGTCGTCGAACCGCATACTCCGAACGCCATGACGTTGCCCTCGGCGTTTATCGCGATCGCGTTCGCGCCGGCGCTGTCCAGGGCGATAAGGGTGGCGGTGGGATCGAGCGTCGGATTCGATACATTCGCATTGCTCCAGAATACGAGGTTTCGCACGTCCGTCCCGTTGAAGATCGGATGAAGGGGATAACTGAGAGACGCCTGCGAGATAGAGCGGTTTCCCGCTACGCCCGCCGCCGCCGCCGGCTGCAAGGGGGAATATCCCCCAGTCATGATCCTTCCGCCGGCGAGGGCGTATGTTCCCGAAAAAGTCGCCTGCAGCATGACCACCTTGCCGCCGCCGTCGACATAGTCGGCCAGGACGTTTCCGACCGCCGCAGCGGCAGAGGATGTGTACCACGTATAGACGACCACGACATCGTATTCTTTCAGCGTGGCGAGAGTGGGCGAGGCACTCTGTATGCTGAAGTACTCGAGCTCTGATCCCATGGGGAACCCGCCGTACGCATGCGCGGCGGCGATGAAGTTCTTGAGGCCATCCTCCGTATCGGCTCCCGCGAAGAGGACCTTTATCGGCTGGGGAGAACCCGCGGGGCCGACGGGGCCGCTCGCTCCGTCGTCGCCGCTGCATCCGAAGAAGAAAGACGGGATCAGTCCGAGAACGAGAAGAACGGAAAGGATACGGTTCACGATCCACCTCCTGAACAAGGGTTCAAAACCGATTGTCCGAGAACGGCGCCGTCTGCGCTTTCCGGTCATTCATAGCGCGGGTGCGCCGCAAATTCAAACAGAATATGCCGGGATGCCGGGGAGGTGAGCATCGTCCCGGCGCGCGAGGGCCTGCATACGCTCCCCGGAATGGGTTATTGACCGCTGCGAGGCCTGCGCGGTATATTTCCTACGAAATCAAGAACTGTTATCATTTTTCATTCCGTGCTTGCGACTGGAGGAGAAACAGATGAACGGCAGATCGATCGCGACTGTTCTGATCATCGCGCTCGTTGGCCTTTCGGCCGCCGGGTGCGGCCGCGACTCGGGGACGCTCGAGCCGGCGAAGGCCCCGACCGACCCTGTGGTCTTCGACGACGACTTCGCCGCGAACGTCGACTTCCAGGCCTTCCTGGGCTCGGATCTCTACGCCCTGACGATCGACGCGCTGGAGAAGCACGACGGCGTCTCCTCGCTGAAGTTTGTCGTGCCCCCGCCCGACCAGTGGGTCGGCGGCGCCTTCACGACCGGCGTGCTGCGCAACCTGACCGGGTACGACGCGCTGACCTTCTGGGCGAAGTCGAGCGAGCCGAGCACACTCAACGTCGCCGGTCTCGGAAATGACAACACCGGCACGTCGAAATACACGGCCGAGTGGAGCGACATAGCCCTCACCACCGATTGGGCGTACTACATCATACCGATCCCCCTGCCCGAAAAGCTGACGCTCGAGGGAGGGCTCTTCTTCATCGCCGAGGCCCCCGAGGACGCCGACGGACACACGATCTGGTTCGACCAGGTGATCTTCCGCAAGACCGGCCTGATATCCGATCCGCGCCCCGTCATCGACACGAAGACGATGAGCGCCTTCGTCGGGGCGACGGTGAACGTGACCGGCACGAGAACGACATTCGACGTCGACGGGACCGATCAGACGATCGTCCACATGCCGGGGTACTTCACTTTCACCTCCTCGGCCGACACGGTCGTCTCGACCGACGGCGGCGTCATCAAGGCGGTCGGGGCCGGCACCGCGACGGTCACCGCCGCGCTCGGCGCGACCCCGGCGACGGGCGAGCTGACCGTGAACGTCGCCCCTGCGCCGACCGTCCCCGCGCCGACGCCGACACACCCGGCCGGCGACGTCATCTCGCTGTTCAGCGACACCTACACCGACATCGACGTCGACACCTGGTCGGCCGACTGGCCGGACATGGCCGACGTCGCCGACTTCGCCATCGCCGGGAACAACGTGAAGGCGTACACCAACCTCGTCTACGCCGGGATCGAGTTCACCTCGGTCCAGGTCGACGCGACCGCGATGACGCACTTCAGCCTCGACGTGTGGGTCCCCGAGGGGGTCACCTACTTCCGCGTCAAGCTGGTCGACTTCGGCGAGGACGGCGTGTACGGGGGCGCCCCCGACAGCGAGAAGGAGCTGACCTTCACGACCTCGAGCCCGATCGCGATCGTGCCGGGCTCGTGGGCGACGCTGGATATCCCCCTCGCCGATTTCATGGGCCCGTCGGGGCTGATCGCCAGGGAGCACCTCGCGCAGCTGATCATATCGGGCGGCCCGATATGATCA
>JAQVGR010000341.1 GCA_028696635.1 Candidatus Krumholzibacteriia bacterium
ACCTGCTTCATCGTTCTCGGGTTCATCGCGTCGAGGCTGCTCCCGATCGAGTATTTCCCCGATCTCGACGCCCCGTTCATCTACGTCGAGATCCCCTACCCCGGATCGACCCCGGAGGAGAACGAACGCCAGATCACCAAGCCGGCCGAGGAGGTCCTCGCCACGATCAGCGGGATCAAGAGGATGAACTCCGAGTCCCACTCGGGAGGATCGGGGATATTCGTCGAGTTCGACTGGGGCGTCGATACCGACGTGAAAGCCCTCGAGGCCACCGAGAAACTCGAGGGGATCCGCCGCCTGTTCCCGCCGGATCTCGAGCGGTTCCACATCAGGAAATGGTCGACATCCGACATGCAGATCCTCACGATGCGCATCTCGAGCAACAAGGACCTCGCGAACTCCTACGACATGCTCGACCGCAACATCAAGCGCAGGATAGAGAGGATCGAGGGCGTGTCGAAGGTCGACATGTACGGCGTCGAGAAGAAGGAGATCCGCATCCAGCTCTCCCTCGACAGGGTCATCGAGCACGGGGTCGACATAGGCGGCCTCGCCGAAACCCTGCGGCGCAGCAACTTCATGGTGACCGCGGGCACGATCACCGCCGACGAGCGGCGGCTCGTCGTGCGGCCGATGGGGGAGTTCGCTTCCGTCGAGGAGATCGACGGCGTGATCGTCGGGCCGAACAACCTCCGCCTGCGCGACATCGCCGAGGTGTCGTTCGAGAAGCCACGGCAGACCTACGGCCGGCACCTCGACCGCAAATACGCGATCGGCGTGGACGCCTTCAAGGAGGGCGGCGCCAACCTCGTCGACGTCACCGAGAGGATCGTCGCGGAGATCGATGAGATCAGGAAGCTCCCCGAGATGGAGGGGATCAGCATCTACTACATGGAGAACCTCGCCGACGGGGTGAAAAGCTCCCTCAGCGAGGTGCTCAAGTCGGGGCTTCTCGGCGGATGCCTCGCCATGCTCGTGCTCTACTTCTTCCTGAGGCGCATCGTGACGACGCTCGTCGTCGCGCTCGCGGTTCCGGTGTCGCTGCTGATCACCCTGGCGTTCATGCACTTCATGGGCGTCACGCTGAACATCCTCTCGATGATGGGCCTGATGCTGGCGATCGGCATGCTCGTGGACAACGCCGTCGTCGTCACGGAGAGCATCCACCGCCACCAGCAGATCGATCCGCGCTCGAAGACCGCCATCGGGACGGGCGTGAGCGAGGTCTCCCTCGCCGTCACGGCCGGGACGATGACGACTGCGATCGTCTTCCTGCCCAACATCGTCAGTCCGAAGGACGACATGTCGATCTATCTCAAGCACGTGGCCACCACGATATGCATAGCGCTCGGCGTGTCGCTCCTGCTCGCCCAGACGATCGTCCCGCTGCTCACTTCCCGCATCCGCCCGCCGCGGCCGCGCGCGAAGAAGACCGTCATCGACCGACTCATCGAGCGGTACGCCGCCGCCCTGGGCTGGACGATGCGCCACAGGCGGGCGACGGCGGGGATCATGCTGCTCGTCCTGCTCAGCGTCATCGCGCCGATACGGCTCGTCAAGACGGAGATGTTCGAGGAGCAGGAGGACCGGCGCATCAGGCTGCACTACCATATCAACGACAGCTACACCCTCGAGAAGGTCGAGGAGGCGGTCTTCGCCTGCGAGAACTACCTGTTCGACCGTCAGGACGAGTTCGAGATCGAGTCGATATACTCGTATTACCAAAGCAACTACGCGATGTCCACGATCACGCTGAAGAAGGGCAAGGAGGCGGGGAGAAAGACGGGGGAGATCCAGGAAGAGATCCGAAAGGGGCTCCCGAAGCTCGCCATAGCCGACCCCTCCTTCACCTGGCACAGCCAGGGCGGGGCCGAGAGCTCGATCAGGATCGAGCTCGTCGGCAAATCGAGCGAGCGGCTCGCCGAGCTCTCGCGCGACGTCGCCTGGACCCTCTCCCGCGTCGAAGGGTTCACCGACGTGCGCTCGGAGGCGGAGACCGGCGACAAGGAAGTCCAGATCGTCGTCGACAGGCAGCGCGCCCGGCAGTACGGCTTCTCGACGCAGGAGATCGCCGGCGTCATATCGGCGGCGGTGCGGGGGGTCAACCTGCGCAAGTTCCACGGCGAGACGGGCGAGGTCGACATGCGGCTCGAGCTCCAGGACGCCGACCGGCAGACCGTCGACCAGCTCAGGGACCTCCCGCTCTACAACGGCCGGGGCGACGCGGTCAGGCTCGAATCCGTCGCCGACTTTCACGTGAGGCAGGGCCCGCGCGCGATCAGGCGGGAGAACCGCACCACCGGGATCGGCGTGACCGCGAACCTCGACGGCGTCACGTCGACAGACGCCCGGAAGAAGATCGCCGCCGTGCTCGGAGACTACAACTTCCCCGCGGGGTACTCCTGGAACTACGGCCGGGAGCACCGCCACGAGCAGGAAGCGATGCAGACGATGCTGACCAACCTCCTGCTCGCTCTCATCCTGATCTACTTTGTCATGGCCGCCCTCTTCGAGTCGCTGCTCTTCCCCGCGGCGATCTGGACGCAGATCATCTTCGCCGTCGTCGGCGTCTACTGGTTCTTCCTGCTGACCGGCACGAAGATGTCGATCATGGGGATGATAGGGATACTGATATTGATCGGCGTGGTCGTGAACAACGGCATCGTGCTCGTCGATCACATCAATCACCTGCGGGGTCAGGGCATGAAGCGGAGCGAGGCGATCGTGCAGGCGGGCCGCGACCGGCTGCGGCCGATCCTCATGACCGCCGGCACGACGGTTCTCAGCCTCGTCCCGCTCTGCCTCGTCACGACGCAGATAGGCGGAGCCGGCGGCCCGCCGTACTTCCCGATGGCCCGAGCGATCGTGGGCGGCCTGAGCTTCTCGACCGTCATCACGCTCCTCGCGCTGCCGACGATATATACGCTTCTCGACGATCTGCGCGCCTGGTCGCGCCGGGTGACGGCGATCGCGAAATACCGCGCGCCGGCCGCGCCGCGCGAAA